>JBEVJQ010000001.1:0-7962 GCA_040510055.1 Burkholderiaceae bacterium
GTACCGGGCCGCTCTTCATACGCTAGCGCGGAAATCGTCGTGTCCCGGTCCCCGGCCCGCCGGCCACGCCCGTTGCGGCTGAGCGGGTCGTCGACTTGCGTGGGCGAGCGGGCAGGTTACAGGCGAGGAGCGAGAGTTTCGCGTCGGGGCCAGGTTCGCGCGGGCGGGGGTGAGAGTTCGCCATCGGAGTCGAAATGATCGGTCGGGCTCAGAGGGGTGACATGCGGCGGGGCACCAAAGCTCGTTCAGCCGCTCAGATGACGCGCTGGCCGTGGTCGAGTAGCTCGAAAAGGCGCGGGTCCCCGACCGCGATGAGGATGCGGGCCCACTGGCCCGTCGAGCGGACGCGCATTCACCGGCCCGTCGGGGTCCGCTCGATCGGCTCGAGAGAGGCGCCCGTCGATCGCATCCTCCCAGACGTCGGATGGGCGTGATCTCGTTCTCCGAGCAGGACGGGATCCGGTACCTGCACTTCGGCAGTCGGTGGGTCCAGGGGGCGATGCGGATCGACCGGCCCGACGACCTGGCGCTCGCCTACATCCGCGACATGATGGCCTGGTTGATGCTGCTCGATCCGCCGCGCGAGATCCTGCAGCTCGGCCTCGGCGCAGCGGCCTTGACCCGGTTCTGTTACCACCGCATGCCGGAGTCGCGGATCACGGCGGTGGAAATCGACCCCGACGTGGTCCGCGCCGCCCGGCAGTGGTTCGGGCTGCCGGCGCCCGATGGTCGCCTGCGCGTCCACGTTGGCGATGCCGGCCGGTTTGTCGCCCGGCCGTCGCTCGCTGGACGCTTCGGCGTCGTGCAGGTCGATCTGTACGATGCCGATGCCGCCGGTCCGGTCCAGGACAGCGCGCGGTTCTACGGTCACTGTCATCGCCTGCTCGCCGATCCAGGCATCCTGGTCGTGAACCTGTTCGGTCGCCATGCCTCTTTCGCCCGCAGCGCGAATCGCGTGGCCCAGCGCTTCGGCCAGACCGCGCTACTCGATCCGCTCGAGGCCGGAAATCAGGTGCTGTTCGCCTTCAAGGGCCCGCCTATCGTGGCCCGGCGCCGCTGGCTGATGAAGCGGGCGCGCCTGGTGCGGGAGCGCTACGGCCTGGCGACCACGCGCTGGGTGCAGGCATTCGGAGCGTCATTCGCGGTAGCGCCGCCGCCGTCCTGATCGGCTCGAGCCGTCTGGTATATGCTAATCGAGCAGAACTGTTCCGGCGAGGCGCCGGTCAGGTGCCAACACTCGCGGGAGATCAAGACATGGCAGCCAGAGAAGTCGTCGTAGTGAGTGCGGTCCGGACAGCCGTCGGGGACTACGGCGGCGCGTTGAAAGACATCCCGCCGGCGCAGTTGGGGGCGCTCGTCCTCAAGGAAGCGATCGGTCGGGCCAAGGTCGATCCGGCGCAGGTCGGACATGTGTTCTTCGGACATGTGATCAACACCGAGCCGCGCGACATGTACCTGTCGCGCGTGGCCACGATCAATTCCGGGCTGCCCAAGGAGGTCGCCGCGGCCAACATCAACCGGCTTTGCGGCAGCGGCCTGCAGGCGATCATCTCGGCCGCGCAATCGATCCTGCTCGGCGATACCGACGTCGCCGTCGGCGCCGGTGCCGAGTCGATGACGCGTGCGCCCTACATCCTTCCGGCCCAGCGCTGGGGTGCGAGGATGGGTGATGCCAAGGCGCTCGACATGATGGTCGGGGCGCTGTCCGATCCGTTCGATACCGTGCACATGGGCATCACGGCCGAGAACGTCGCCGAGCGCCATCAGATCACGCGCAAGGACCAGGACGAACTGGCACTGGTCAGTCATCAACGGGCGGCCAAGGCGGCGGCCGAAGGACGCTTCAAGTCGCAGATCGTCCCCGTCGAGGTGATGGTCAAGCGCAAGCCGGTCCAATTCGCCACCGACGAGCACGTCCGCGGCGAGATCTCGATGGAGTCGCTGGCCGCCCTGCGGACCGTGTTCAAGAAGGACGGAACGGTCACGGCGGGTAACGCCTCGGGCATCAACGATGGCGCCAGCGCCGTCGTGCTGATGGAGGCCCAGGCTGCGCAGAAGGCCGGGATCAAGCCGCTGGCGCGGCTGGTGAGCTGGGGCCATGCCGGCGTCGAGCCGCTCTACATGGGGATCGGGCCCGTGCCGTCGAGCAAGAAGGCGCTCGAGCGTGCCGGGTTGAAGGTCGGCGACATCGACGTGATCGAAGCCAACGAGGCGTTCGCCGCCCAGGCGTGTGCGGTGTCGAAGGAACTGGATTTCGATCCGGCCAAGGTCAACCCGAACGGCAGCGGCATCTCGATCGGCCATCCGGTCGGTGCGACCGGCGCGATTATCACGACCAAGGCGGTGCACGAACTGCAGCGGACGAACGGGCGTTATGCGCTGGTGACGATGTGCCTCGGCGGCGGCCAGGGCATCGCGGCAATCTTCGAGCGGGCCTGAATGCGCGGCGGACGGACGGGGGCGGGCGCCGCGGGTCGCGGCCGCTGACGGGGAGGGCGATTGAACTTCCTCGCACCGGGCGCGCTCTGGCTGCTCGCGGCGGTCCCGGTCCTGATCTGGGCGTACTGGGCGCTCCAGCGACGGACGCGGGCGATTCGGTTCTCGCACGTCGGCTGGTTGAAGCCTGCCGTCACTGCCCAGAGCCGGTGGCGGCGGCACGTGCCGCCGTTGCTGCTGCTGGCGGGCCTGACGGTGATGGCCGTGGCGATGGCCCGGCCGACGGCCCACGTGGCGCTGCCGTCGCAATTCAAGACCATCGTCCTCGTCATCGACACCTCGCTGTCGATGCGTGCGAGCGACGTCAATCCGAACCGTATCACCGCCGCGCAGGCGGCCGCCCGGGCGTTCGTCGAGCAGGTTCCGTCGGACGTCCGGATTGGACTGGTCGAGTTCGGGGGCACGGCCTCGGCCGTCCAGCTTCCTACCTCGAACCGCGACGACCTGCTGGCCGCGATCGATCGCTTCCGGTTGCAGCGGGGAACGGCCACGGGCAGCGCGCTCTACGTCGCCCTGCAGATGCTGTTCCCCGATGGCGGCATCGATCTCGAGGCCATCCTGACCGGTTCGAACCGCCCGTCGCTGGTCCGCGATCCGGCGGCCAGGCGGGGCGCCAAGGGTGAGCGCAACAACGGCAAGGCCAATGGCTCCGACCTGCCGGTGGTGCCGCCGGGCTCGTTCGAATCGGCGGTAGTGATCCTGTTGTCGGACGGACGCCGTACCACCGGCCCCGATCCGATCGATGCCGCCCAGTGGGCTGCCGATCGCGGGGTCAAGGTCTACACGGTCGGCTTCGGCACCAAGGAAGGGGCGACCATCGACTTCGGCGAATGGTCGTTCTACGTCCGGCTCGACGAGGAGACGCTGAAGGCCGTGGCCGACATCACGCGCGGACAGTACTTCCACGCCGGCAGCTCCGAAGATCTGCAGACGGTCTACAAGGGACTGAACAACAAGCTGGTGGTCGAGCGCCGACAGACCGAGCTGACGGCGCTGCTGTCGGTGGCGGGAGGCGTGCTCGCGACGCTCGCCGGGTTGCTGTCGCTGCTCTGGTACGGGCGCTTCGACTGAGGTACGAAGGCCTGCGGCGCGTCCGTGGCCCGCGTCCGTGGCCTGGGTAAGCGCCCGATGGAGTAGGGCATGATCGAACTGACCGGGTCGCAGACGATCGGTGCCGTGTTGCGCGAGGCGGGCCAGCGCTTCGGCGACGCACCGTTCCTGATAGCGCCGGCCAATCCGGGCCGCGGCTACGCTCCGGCGGGCGAGAGCCGCAGCTTCGATCGGATGAACGCGATCGTCGACAGCCTGGCCGCGTGCTATGCCGATGCCGGCTATGGAGCAGGACACCGGATCGGGCTGCTGCTGGAGAATCGGCTCGCACACTTCGAGCACAAGCTCGCGCTGAACGCCATCGGGGCCTGCTGTGTGCCGCTCATTCCCGACCACCGTCCGGCCGAGATGGGCTACGTGATCGGCCATGCCCGGGTCGACCTGGTGGTCGTGCTGCCGGCGCTCGCGCCGCTGGTGCACGAGGCGATCGGGCTGGCCAGGCACGTACCGCCGGTGGTGCTGCTCGATGATGTCGCCAATCGACTGCCACCGGCCGAACGCCGGGCGAGTGCGA
Organism: Burkholderiaceae bacterium; assembly: GCA_040510055.1. Taxonomy (GTDB): domain Bacteria; phylum Pseudomonadota; class Gammaproteobacteria; order Burkholderiales; family Burkholderiaceae_E; genus Lautropia. The sequence continues at coordinate 4,121 of JBEVJQ010000001.1, forward strand.
CGACGGCCGAGCCGTCGAGCATCGCCACCGTGCTCTACACCTCGGGTACGACCGGGCGGCCGAAGGGGTGCCTGCTGTCGCATCGCTACGAGCTGGCGAGTGGCCATTGGTATGCGACCCGGGGCGGACTGATGACCTTTCGGGAAGCGGCCGAACGGATCTACAACCCGCTTCCCGTCTATCACGTCAATTCATCGGTGGTCTCGTTCTACGGCGCCCTGTTCACCGGCAATTGCCAGATCCAGGCCGACCGTTTCCAGACGTCGCGCTGGTGGCAGGAGGTCAGGGAATCGGGCGCGACCGTGGTCCACTATCTCGGCGTGATCGTTCCGATGCTGCTCAATCAGCCGCCGGACCGCGCCGATCGGGGCCATCAGGTGCGCTTCGGAGTCGGCGCCGGTGTCGATCCGCAGCGCCACGCGGAGTTCGAGAGGCGCTTCGGATTCCCGCTGATCGAGATCTGGGGGATGACCGAGACGGTTCGCCTCCTCGCCGACGCGGAGCCGCCGCGTCGCGTCGGCACGCGTGCCTTCGGCAAGGCGCAACCAGGGCTCGAAGCTCGGATCGTCGACGACACCGACGCCGACGTCGCCGATGGCGTCCCGGGCGAGATGGTGATCCGGCACTCGGCGGCTACGCCGCGCCAGGATGCGTTCAGCGGCTACCTCGACGACGAGGCCGCAACCGAGGCGGCCTGGCGCGGCGGCTGGTTCCACACCGGCGATATCGTGGTCCGCGATCCCGACGGGATGTTGCATTTCGTCGAGCGACGCAAGAACATCATCCGTCGCTCCGGCGAGAACATCGCTGCGGCCGAGGTCGAGGCTATCCTGCAGGCGCATCCCGACGTCGCCCAGGCGGTGGTGCTTTCGGTCCCCGACGAGGTACGGGAGGAGGAGGTGCTCGCCTGCATCGTCGTTCGGCCCGGGGTCGCCCTCACGGCAGCCGAGGACGATCCGCTGGTCAGGAAACTGTTCGAACACTGCAACGCGCAACTGGCCTACTACAAGGCACCGGGCTGGATCTTCTTTCTCGACGAGATTCCGACGACGGGCACGCAGAAAGTCCAGAAGCACCAGATATTTGCGGCCGGCATCGATCCGCGGACCCGGCCGGGGATGATCGACCTGCGGCACTGGAAGAAGCGTCAGCCGGCCGCTTCCGCCGGCTCCCAATGATCGGCTGGATATGGATACTGCGATAAACGAGCCTCGGGCTCTGACGTGGCGCGACGGGCAGGTCGGCGTGATGACCTTGAACAGTCCCGCGACCCTGAACACGCTCGACGTGCCGATGCTGCTCGACATGGAGGCGGCACTGGTCACGCTCGAAGGCGATCCCGAGGTCCGGGCGATCGTGATCACCGGCGTCGACGACCGGACCTTCATGGCCGGTGGCAACGTCGCCGATCTCGAGTCGCGCCGCGCGCTCGACCACTACCAGCAATTTTCGCTCGTCGTCCACCGCGTGTTCAGGCGCTTCGAGGAGTGCTCGAAGCCGACGATCGCGGCCGTCAATGGCTGGGCGCTCGGCGGCGGGGCCGAGTTCATGCTGACGCTGGACATCCGGCTGATGGCCGAAGAGGCCAGCCTCGGGCTGCCGGAGATCAAGTTTGGCATCTTCCCCGGTGGCGGCGGTACCCAACGCCTGATGCGACAGATCTCGCCCTGCCAGGCGCGCTACCTGATGTTCACCGGCGACTTCATCTCTGCCGACGAAGCGGTGCGACTCGGACTCGTCAACCGCGCGGTGCCGCGCGCGAACCTGATGGACGAGGCGATGGACCTGGCCAGGCGGATCGCGACCAAGTCACCGTGGGCGCTGCGCCTGCTCAAGAGTTCGATGCTGCACGGCGCCGACATGCCGCTCTCGGCCGGCCTGGCGCACGAGATGGCCACGATCGCGCTGGTGCTCGATACTGCGGACGCGCACGAGGGGCTCAACGCGTTCCTCGAGAAGCGCGAACCGCGCTTTACCGGCGACTGAGTTTGCTGGCGGCTGAAGACTGGATTTTCGCGGCCGCTGAGAACTGTTTTGCGCTACTGCGAACTGTTTTGCGTCACTGCGAACTGGTCTTGCGGTTGCCACTGCGAACTGGTTTTGCGGTCACTGAGACTGGAGGGGAAATGGCAACGATACGCAAGGAAATCATCATCGAGCGGCCGGCAACCATCGTCTGGGATGCCGTCCGCGACGTCGGGGCAGTCCATCGCCGGCTCTGTCCCGGCGTGTTGACCGATGCGCGGCTCGAACCAGGCGCCCGGGTGGTGACCTTCGCCAACGGCCTGGTCATCCATGAGGCGATCATCGACGTCGACGATCAGTGCCGACGGCTCGCCTACGCGGCCAGCGGCGGCACGTTGGCCTACCACCACGCGTCGATCGAGGTGATCGACGATGGCGCTACCCGCTGCCGGCTGCTGTGGATCACCGACCTGCTGCCCGACGAGATGATCGGGCACATCGCCGCGCTGGTCGAGCAGGGCGCGGCGGCGATGCAGCGGACACTCGAAGCCGGCGGCGGCTGAAGGCAATGGCGCCGACCCGGCGCGGCGCGTTCCGGGACTGGTTCCGCAGCAGTTCGATGACCTCGAGGGGGACAGATGGCACAGTGGATGACGGATCGGCAGCCGGGGTGGCAGCAGACTGCAGCGCGTATTTCGGATCGGCCGCATGAGCGTGAGCACGCGTTGCGCTGGCTGGCCAGGGCCGCGCGGGAGCGCGGGTTCGCGGCCTGCCGCTGGTTGGCCGGGCTCGCATTGGCCTTGTCGGCGACGGCGGCGCTGGCGGCTGGCCTGCCGGCGGCAAAGGAGGGCGATTGGACGGCTCGCGACTTTCGCTTCCGCTCGGGCGACGTACTTCCCGAACTGCGGCTGCACTACACGACGGTTGGCGATCCTGGGGGCATCCCTGTGCTGGTCCTGCATGGCACCGGTGGTTCCGGAAAGGGCCTGTTGAGCGCGGAGTTCGGAGAAGAGTTGTTCGGACCGGGTCAGCCGCTCGATGCCGCTCGCTACTACGTGATCCTGCCCGATTCGATCGGTCACGGTGCCAGTACCAAGCCGTCGGACGGGCTGCGGGCCCGATTCCCGCGCTACAACTATGACGACATGGTCGAGGCGCAGTACCGGCTGGTTACAGAGGGCATGGGGATCAAGCACCTTCGGCTGGTCATCGGCGTCTCGATGGGCGGCATGCCCACGTGGAGCTGGGGGACGCGCTATCCGGATTTCATGGACGTGCTGGTGCCGATGTCATCGCAGCCCACTCCGATGGCCAGCCGCAACTGGATGTTGCGGCGGCTGATCACCGACACCATCCGCAACGACCCGGAGTGGAACAACGGCAACTATTCGACGCAACCGCGCTCGGTACAGGCGGCGACGGTGTTCTACGGCATTGCGACTAACGGCGGGACCCTGGCGCTCCAGCGGCAGGCACCGACGCGCGAGGCGGCCGACAAGTTGCTCGTTGCGCGGTTGTCGGCGCCGTTCAGGGCCGATGCCAACGATCTGCTGTACCAGTGGGATTCGTCGCGCGACTACGATCCGTCGCCGGGCCTGGAGAAGATCACGGCGAAGTTGCTGGCGATCAATTCAGCCGATGACGAGCGCAATCCGCCCGAGACCGGGATCATGGAGCGTGAGCTGAAGCGGGTGAAGAACGGACGCCTGTTCCTGATTCCCGCGTCGGACCAGACGCGCGGCCACGGCACCGTCAGCGTCGCCAGGCTGTGGAAGCACGAGCTGCCGCCGCTGCTCGAAACGGCGTCGCCACGGACGCCTTGAGGAGCCCGGACAACGGCCGGACGTCGCCCCCGACGCCGCACGCGCGCGACTCCG
>JBEVJQ010000002.1:0-2731 GCA_040510055.1 Burkholderiaceae bacterium
GCTGGCGCCCTCAGCGATCCAGCGTCGGATCAGGTTGATGTTGGCGGCGCTCAATGCGACGACCAACGTCGACCAGATCGCCGATTTCGCGCCGGCCGACGACGTGATGCGGCTCGACGGCGCCGTGTTCACGGCATTCGCCGTCGCCGGCACAGTGGGCGTCGGGGCCTTCCGAACCGGCGCCGCGGCTGCGGACTCCACGGACCGCCTGCTTTACGACCCGGCCACGGGCGCCGTCCGCTATGACTCCGACGGCACCGGCCCGACGGCCGCGGTGCGCTTCGCCACGCTCAAGACGGGGCTCGCGATCACCAATGCCGATTTCTCGGTGCAGGACCCGGTCGGGACGCCCGTCAATTACGCGACCCAGATCCAGCCGATCTTCACCAACAATTGCACGCGCTGCCACAGCGGCTCGAGCGCCCCGCGCGGGTTGCGGCTCGATTCCGCAAACAGCTACGCGAACCTGGTCAACGTCGCGAGCAGCGAGGTGCCGAGCCTCCTGCGCGTCAAGCCCGGCGACGACGCCAACAGCTACCTGGTGCAGAAGATCGAAGGCACGGCGGCTGTCGGCGGCCGTATGCCGCTCAACTCGACACCGCTGAGCGCCGCCAACATCAACCTGATCCGACGCTGGATCGCTGAGGGCGCCAGCAACTCAGGCGCCGACGCCACTCCGAATCCGCCGCCCACGCACTACTGACGGCGCCCGTCCCCGCTCTTTTTTAGCCCGCTCGACCGGTCACGGGTGCCCCGTGGGCCGGCGAGTTGGCTAGCGCCCCGCTGTGCTATAGTTCGCGGCCTTTTTTTGCGGCGCAGCGGGGCGTCGGCGCGATTGCGGACGGTAATTCGCGGCCGATTCTTCCCGTACGTAAACAAGACTTTAGACGGGAGTTCATGCGATGACGACTGACCTCGCGCTCTGGCTCGCGATCGGTGCCGGCGTGGCCGCGATCCTGTACGGCATCTTCTCGGTGCGCTGGATCCTCGCCCAATCGCCGGGCAATGCCCGCATGCAGGAAATCGCCGCGGCGATCCAGCAGGGCGCCGGCGCGTACCTCAACCGCCAGTACACGACGATCGGTGTCGTCGGTGCCGTGCTGTTCCTCGTGCTTGCCTTCTCTCCGCTCGGCTGGGGCACGGCGGGCGGCTTCGCCGTGGGCGCCATCCTGTCGGGCCTCGCGGGTTACATCGGCATGAACGTCTCGGTGCGAGCGAACGTGCGCACGGCGCATGCGGCGAGCATCGGCCTCGACCCGGCGCTGCAGGTGGCGTTCCGCGGCGGCGCCATCACCGGCATGCTCGTCGTCGGCCTCGGTCTCCTTGGCGTCGCTTCGTATTACTGGATCATGCTCAACGTGACGGGCGGCGACCAGGAAAAGTCGCTGCACGCGCTCGTCGGTCTCGCATTCGGCGGCTCGCTGATCTCGATCTTCGCGCGACTCGGTGGCGGCATCTTCACCAAGGGTGCCGACGTCGGCGCCGACCTCGTGGGTAAGGTCGAAGCCGGCATCCCCGAGGATGACCCGCGCAACCCGGCAGTGATCGCCGACAACGTCGGTGACAACGTCGGTGACTGCGCCGGCATGGCCGCCGACCTGTTCGAAACCTATGCCGTCACCATCGTTGCGACCATGCTGTTGGCCGGTCTCACGATGACGGCCACGCTTGGCGACAACGCCGTGCTGTATCCGCTCGTGCTCGGCGCCGTCTCGATCGTCGCCTCGATCGTCGGCACCTTTTTCGTGAAGGCACGCGCAGGCGGCAAGATCATGAACGCGCTCTACCGCGGGCTGATCGTCGCGGGCCTGATCGCGGGCGTCGCGTTCTATTTCGTCACGACCAGCATGATGGGCGAGGCGGCCATGCCGTTGTTCGGTTGCGCGCTGATCGGCCTCGTGCTGACGGGCGCGATGATCGTCATCACCGAGTACTACACGGCCACGGAATACGGGCCCGTGCGATACGTTGCGGCGGCGTCGCAGACCGGTCACGGCACCAACGTCATCGCGGGCCTCGCGGTGTCGATGAAGTCGACGGCGTTCCCGGTGCTCGCGATCTGCGCGGCGATCTGGGGCGCCTTCTCGCTCTACGGACTGTACGGAATCGCGATCGCAGCGACGGCGATGTTGTCGATGACGGGCGTGATCGTCGCGCTCGATGCGTACGGCCCGATCACCGACAACGGCGGTGGCATTGCCGAAATGGCGGGCCTGCCGAAGGAAGTGCGCAAGGTCACCGATGCGCTCGACGCCGTCGGCAACACGACCAAGGCCGTCACCAAGGGTTACGCGATTGGTTCCGCCGGCCTGGCGGCGCTCGTGCTGTTTGCCGACTACACCAACAACCTCGTGAAGGAAGGCATGCTGGGCGCTGGCAAGCTCGTCGAGGGATTCGAGCTCTCCGACCCGGCCGTGATCATCGGCCTGTTCATTGGCGGCCTCGTGCCTTACCTGTTCGGCGCGATGGCGATGGAGGCCGTTGGCCGTGCGGCGGGCTCGGTGGTCGTCGAAGTGCGGCGCCAGTTCAAGGAAATCCCCGGCATCATGGCCGGCACCGCCAAGCCCGATTACTCGCGCGCGGTGGACATGCTAACCAAGGCCGCGATCAAGGAAATGATCGTGCCGTCGCTGTTGCCGATCCTGGTACCGGTGATCGTCGGCTTTGGCATGAACTTCCTGCTCGGCCCCGGTGCCGGCATCCGCGCGCTCGGCGGCGTGTTGATCGGCAC
>JBEVJQ010000003.1:0-5090 GCA_040510055.1 Burkholderiaceae bacterium
AGGTGGCGGTGGCCTTGCGGTGCCTGCGGCGGCTCCGACTGTTTTTGGCTTCGGCCGGCGCTGCGCGCCTTGACTTCGCTCACGCGAAGTCAGCCTGCGCCGAAACTTTGCCGCCGGCTAGCCGGCGGCAAAGTTTTCGAACTTGGTGTATTGGCCTAGGAAGGTCAGCGTCACCGACCCGATCGGCCCATTGCGCTGCTTGCCGATTATGATCTCGGCCATCCCCTTGTGCTCGCTGTCAGGATCGTAGCGGTCTTCGCGGTGGATGAAGAAGATGACGTCGGCATCCTGTTCGATCGAACCCGATTCGCGCAGGTCACTCATCACCGGTCTTTTGTCCTGACGCTTCTCGACCTCGCGCGACAACTGCGACAGCGCGATCACCGGGCAGCGCAGCTCCTTGGCCAGCGCCTTCAACGAGCGCGAGATCTCGGCGACCTCGGTAGCGCGGTTCTCGCGCCCGCCCTGAGCCGCCGTCATCAACTGCAGGTAATCGACGATGACAAGGCCGAGTTGGCCGTACTGGCGAGCCAGCCGGCGGGCGCGGGCTCGCAACTCCAATGGATTCAGGGCCGGCGATTCGTCGATGTAGAGCGGCGCGTCGTGCATCTTGCGCATCGCCTCGGTCAGTCGGACGAAGTCGTCTTCGGTCAGGCGGCCAGTTCGCAACCGCTGTTGGTCGATCCGACCTACCGACCCGATCAGACGCATGGTCAGTTGTTCGGCGGCCATCTCCATGCTGAATACCGCCACGGGCAGCTTTTCGTGGACCGCCACGTGCTCGCCGATGTTCAGCGCGAGCGCGGTCTTGCCCACCGATGGCCGGGCGGCGACGATGACGAGATCGCCGGGCTGCAATCCCGACGTCAGGCGGTCGAGGTCGATGAAGCCGGTAGCCACTCCGGTGATCTCGCTCGGATTGTCGCGGTTGTAGAGATCGTCGATCCGCTTGAAGACCGCCGTCAACAATCCGTCGAGCTGCTGGAAGTCGCGCCGCTTCCTGCCGTTGTCCTCGGAGATCTGGAAGATCCGCGACTCGGCGCTGTCGAGGATCTCGTTGACGGCCCGCGCCATGGGGTTGAGCGCATCGGTGCCGATCTCGTCGGCTACGGCGATCAGCCGCCGCAGCACCGACCGGTCGCGGACGATGCCGGCATAGTGGCGGATATTGGCGGCCGAAGGCACGCCGCCCGCCAGGCCGCCGAGGTAGCCGATGCCACCGGCGTCGTCGAGTTTTCCGGTCTGCTTGAGCGCGTCGTGGACCGTCAGTACGTCGGCCGGACGGTCGTCCTCGAGCAGTCGCGCGATCTGTTGCCAGATCAGCCGATGGTCGTAGCGATAGAAATCCTCGTCGACGATCAGGTCGCCGACGTCATCCCAGGCGCGGTTGTTGAGGAGCAGCCCGCCGAGCACCGACTGCTCGGCCTCGATCGAATGCGGCGGCAGCCGCAACGTCGCCAGCGGTTGCAACTGACCCGCCGGATGCAGGGCCTGGACACGCGGATCGGGAACGGCCATTGTCGGGCTCCTTCGGCCCGAGCCGCGAGGTCATCGGCATTCGAGCCGGATCGATCGTATCAGGCGTCGGCCTGCACCTGGACCGTGATGTCGACGACCACGTCGCTGTGCAACGCGACCTGGACCGGATGTTCGCCAATCGTCTTGATATGGCCTTCCGGGAGACGGACCATGGCCTTCTCCACCGTCTTGAACCCGAGCTTGCGAAGCGCATCGGCGACGTTCAGGTTGGTGACCGAACCGAACAATCGTCCATCGACACCTGCCTTTTCGCCGATCCGTACGGACTGGCCGTTCAGTCGATCGCCTTCGGTCCGGGCCGCGGCCAGCTTGTCGGCCTGGACCCGCTCGAGATCGGCGCGCCGTGCCTCGAATTCCTTCTTCGCGTCCTCGGTAGCGCGGCGTGCTTTTCCCTGCGGGATGAGGAAATTGCGCGCGTAGCCGTCGCGGACGCGGACGACGTCGCCCAGCTGCCCGAGGTTGACGACCTTTTCCAACAAGATGATCTGCATGATTCGGAACGCTCCCCGTAGCCGCTCAGTGGTTGTCGGTGTACGGCAGCAGGGCGAGAAATCGCGCCCGGCGGATCGCCGTTCCCAGTTGGCGCTGGTAACGCGCTCGCGTACCGGTCAGCCGCGCCGGAATCACCTTGCCTTGCTCGGTGACGAAATCCTTCAAGGTGTCGATGTCCTTGTAATCGATCCACTCGACCTTCTCGGCGGTGAAACGGCAGAACTTCTTGCGCTTGAACAGTGCGGATTGGGTATTGCGCTTCGGCTTGCGGTCCTTGCTGCCGCGACGGGTGAATGCCATGTCAATGCTCCTTCGATTCGGGACGACCGCCGTCCTGGGGACGGCAGCTGGTAATGTGCAGGGTCAGCGAACGCGAGCCTTTGCGCGACGGGGCGAGAAAGCCATCGACCTCGAGCCGCATGCCCGGGGTGATCCGGTCTACGGTGGCCACGAGGTCACCCAGCGCCACGGCGGCGATCTCGAAGTCGATGCTGCGCGGCAGCCCGGCCTCGATCTGCTCGGATCGATGCCGCAATCGGCAGTCGAGAACCGGAACACCGCTCGGGGTGAATCGGATCGCACCGCGCTCGATCAACTCACCGTCGAGACGGACCACTTTCGCTGATACCCGGTGGGGCAGGTCGCCCGCGCGGCGCCGGCCCGTCAGGCCTGGGCTTCGCTGGGGGTCGGCTCGACGCGCTCGGGTCGATCACTGCGATCGCCGCCGCGTTCAGTACCGCGTTCACCGCCGCGGTCACCACCCCGGTCGCCACCGCGGTCACCTCGATAGCCGCGATCGTCGCCGCGCGAACCCCGGTCACCGTCGCGACCGCCGTCACGGCTCTCGCCACTGCTCTTGCGCGACTCGTCACGCTGGATGCGCTTCTGCATCAGCGAAGGCCCGCTCTCGGCTTTCGGCATCCGCACCGTCAGATGCCGCAGGACGGCATCATTGAAGCGAAATGCATTCTCGAGTTCGTCCAGGCCCTCCTGGTCGATCTCGATGTTCATCAAAACGTAGTGCGCCTTGGCGACCTTCTGGATCGGGTAGGCCAATTGCAGCCGGCCCCAGTCTTCGATCCGGTGCATCTGACCGGATCGCGCCTCGATCATCTGCTTGTAGCGCTCGATCATGGCCTGCACCTGTTCGCTCTGATCAGGATGGACCATGAACACCACTTCGTAGTGTCGCATCGACGTACTCTTCCTTCGGGTTCTGGGTCCGTCCGCAGAGCAACCGATGAGTACGCGGCGCCCGGGCGGGACCCGTTAGCTACCGGCTTGTCGTCGAAGAAGGTCTCCGAAGGAGCGTGGCTCCGGGAGAACATCCTGGAAAGGCGACGACCACCCCGGTCGCCTGACCTGCCGTGCAGCAAGGGAACCGATGAGTATAGCGGAATGGTCGAGCCGGCGAACCCGCGGGACAGCCGATCCGGCGACTGCGCCACTGGCGGGCCGTGTCGCGTGGCGCGAGGATGACGAGCGATGACGCTGGGGCGCTTTCCGGCGCGCATTCTGCTGGCACTGCAACTGCTGGGCGCGGTCATGACTGCGACCCTGGCCTGGCGACTCGGCGTCGGGATTCCCGTGGCCGTGGCGGTCGGGCTGGTCACGCCGGCGCTGGTCCACGGCTCGGCCCTGTTCTGCGGCTTTTGCGGCTCCTGGTTGGTTGCCGGGCGCCCCCGACCGGTACTACCCTGGGTCAGGACCTTCGTCCGCGAATGGCCCCGCTCGATGCTGATGCTCTACGGCATGCTGGCCTGGCGCGAGGGGTTTGCACTGCCACCGGATCCGACGAAACGGGCCGAGCAGGTCCAGCGGGCAAGTGCTGCCGATCCAGCCGATGCGGTAGACGTTTCGAATGCTGCCGATCCTGCCGATGCGGTGGACGTTTCGAATGCTGCCGATCCAGCCGATCCAGCCGATCCTGCCAATGCGGTGGACGCTGCGAATGCAGGCGATCCCGCCGATGCGATCGATGCTGGCGATCCTGCCGCTGCCGCCGGTGCCATCGATGTGTCCGACGCGGCCGATGCCGTCGAAGCGTCGACAGCCCGAGGACCGATCGTCCTGCTGCACGGATTCTCCTGCAATCGCGGCGTCTGGTCGGTCGCCGCCCCGTGGTTCGCCGCCTCCGGCCGGCCGATCGAGGCGCTGTCGATCTGGCCGCACGACGGCCCGATCGACGGTTCTGTTGAGCGCGTTCGCGAGGCCGTGATTCGCGCCCGCGACCGGGCCTGCGACCCGGCTCGCGTTCACGACCGCGCCCGCGCGGCAGCGACGGCCATCGGTCGCGCGATCCCCGTCCACCTCGTCGCCCACAGCATGGGCGGGCTCGTGGCCCGAGCCTACCTCCGGCGCCATGGATGGGACGGGATCGGCGCCGTGGTCACGCTCGGAACCCCGCATCGCGGGACGTGGCAGGCCCGCTTCGGCACGGGCGAAGGCAGCCGGCAGATGCAGCGCGACAGCGACTGGCTTCGGGAGCTGGCCGCGTCGGAACCGCCCGTGCCTCGCGGCCGGATGCTGGTCGTCGCCTCCAGTCAGGACAACATCGTCAGCTGGCCGTCGTCGCAGACCGTACCGGGTGCCCGGCTGGTGCTGCTGCGCGGCCTCGGCCACATGTCGTTCGTCTTCGAGCCACGCGTGGTCGCGCTCGCGCTGCGGTTCGTCGATGCCGTCGAGCGGCGGTTGACGGCCGATGTCCGGACCGCGGCGCCGCGATCAACCATTCATGAAGCCGATGCTTTGGGCAGTCGACGGCCAGTTCGATAGATTCGGCAGCACGGTAGCCTTCTGGTTGGACGTCAGTCCCGGCTGGAACCAGTCGATCAAGGTCGCTGCGTACTGGGCGACCGACAGCGACGGGATCCACCGCCCCTGCTGCTCCCACTGGTTGACCGCGGCATCGTCATCGCCACCCAGCACCAGCGACGGATAGGTCCCGTACGACCGTCCGCCCTTGACGGCGCCGCCGACGACGATCTGCTGGTTGCCCCATCCGTGGTCGGTCCCGGAACTGGCATTGGGCTTGAACGTGCGGCCGAAGTCCGACTCGG
>JBEVJQ010000004.1:0-9937 GCA_040510055.1 Burkholderiaceae bacterium
TGCCGGTTGGCACCGGGTGCGGGGCCCCCGACAGACGACCGCCACGGCTTCGCTCGACATCCAGCGCGCCGCGCGGAACGTCTTCCAATGGCGCCGGATCAGCCGCCGGGCACGGCCCGCGACCCGCCAATACGCCATCGAGCGCAGCCCGGGACGGGGCCATCGGGGGCCATCGGTCGACCTCAGAGCTTCAGCAATCGCGGCAGGAACAGCGTCAAGGTCGGCACCGCCACGAGGATGGCGAGCCGGACCAGATCGGCGACCAGGAATGGCGTCACGCCGCGCCAGATCTTGGCCGTCGGAACATCGGGCAGCACGCTCGAGAGGACGAAGACATTCATCCCGACCGGAGGCGAGATCATCCCGATCTCGATCACGCAGACCACGAGGATGCCGAACCAGACCGGGTCGAATCCCAGGCCGACCACGAGCGGGAAGAAGATCGGTACGGTCAGCAGCATCATCGACAGTTCTTCCATCGCGCTGCCGAGGACGACGTAGATCACGCAGATGACGATGATCACCATGATCGGCGTGATGTTGAACTGCTTGACGAACATCTGCAGGTCGCCCGGCAGGGTCGTGAAGTTCACGAAGCTCGAGAAGATCGAAGCACCGATCACGATCAGGAACAGCATCGAGGTGGTCTGCGCGGTCTCGGACAGGATCGCGAACAGCGATGCCCAGGTCAGCGTGCCGCGAAAGAGCGCGAACATGAAGCCGCCGAAGGCTCCGATGCCGGCCCCTTCGGTCGGGGTGAAGAACCCCCCATACATCCCGCCGATCACCAGCACGAACAGCAGGATCACCGCCCACATCGCCTTCAGCGCGTCGAGTCGCTCGCTCCAGGGCGAGCGCTCGCCAGGGGGACCGAGGGCCGGATTGCGCGCGGTCTGGATCGCCGCGGCCAGCATGTAAAGGAACGTCGCCAGGATGCCCGGGATGAAGCCGGCGGCGAACAGGGCGCCGATGCTGGTCTCGGTCATCAGGCCGTAGATCACCATGATCACCGACGGCGGAATCAGAATGCCAAGCGTTCCGCCGGCGGCGATCGTCCCGGCGGCGAAGCCGTCCTCGTAGTGGAATCGGCGCATCTCGGGCATCGACACCCGGGCCATCGTCGCCGCCGTGGCGATCGACGAGCCGCAGATCGCACCGAACCCGGCGCAGGCCGCGATGGTCGACATTGCCAGCCCGCCGCGCAGGTGGCCGAAGAACGAATAGGCCAGGCGGTAGAGCTCCTGCGACATCCCGGCCCGGGTCACGAAGTTGCCCATCAGGATGAACAGCGGGACGACGGACAGCGTATACGAAGCGACGTCGGTGAATTCGTTGGCCGTATTCGAGACCGCCGCCGGCCACGACCGCATCAGGCCGATGCCGACGAAGCCGATGGCCCCCATCGAGAGCGCGATCGGCACCCGCAACGCCATCAGCGCAAACATGGCCACGAAGCCGAGCAGGGCCTCGATCATCCGCCGCTCACATCAGGCTGGCCGTCGCATCGGCCTCGGGATCGGCGGTCGGCTTGTGCGTGAAGGCGAGATAGAGGTGCGCCAGCGCCGTGAGCAGCACCAGCACCGCCGCGCCATAGTGGAACGGCGCGATGGTGATCGCAAGCTGGGCGGTGATGTCGCCCATCTCCCGGGTATTGCCGGCCTTGCCCAGCACGAACCAGGCGACGGCGAAGAGCAACAGCGCCGAAAGGACGTTGCCCAGAATCACCTGCCGGTGGCGCAGACGGCGCGGCAGGTAAGAGTCGAACAGGTCGAAGATGATCTGCTGGCCGGCCAGCGTTGCTATCGGCAGGGCGCCGAAGATCAGCACCAGCATCCCCAGCTCGGTCATTTCGAGGCCGCCGAAGACCGAGTGGTTGAAGAACTTGCGCCCGACGACGTCGACGACGGTCAGGATCATCATGAAGAACAAAGCCAGCCCCGATACCAGGCGCGGCACGAAGCCGATCAGCCGGACCGTTCGGTCTTCCCGCTTCGGCGGCGGGACGACGACCGTTGGTTCGGCCGGCGGCGGGACGCCCGGTGGTTCGGCCGGGACGGCGTCCGTGGCCATCGGCCGGTGACTACTTCGTGGCCAGCTCGGTGTATTCCTTCAGCACCTGGTCTGCGTTCGCCAGGCCCTTGGCCTTGGCGTCCTTGACCCACTTTTCCTGCAGGGCGTTGGTCTTGGCGCGGACGGCGTCGACGAAAACCCTGTCGGCCATGACCTTCTGGATGCCTTCGGCCTGCATGAACGCCGACCCCTCGCGGTCGTCCTTGTCCCAGGCCTTGCCAAAGAGCCGGGCAACATACTCGCCCGACATCCTGGTGACGATCTCCTGGTCCTGCTTCGAGAGCTTGGCCCAGGTGCCCTGGTTCATCACGAACGCGAAGCTGGTGTTGTAGAGGCCGCCGGGGAAATCGGTCCGGTACTTGATCAGTTTCTCGAGCTTGAAACCGCGGATCGATTCGGCGGGGAAGAAGACGCCGTCCATCACACCGGAGGACAGCAGCTCGTAGGACTGAGGAGCCGGCTTGAGCGTCATGTTGATCCCGAGCGCGGCGCCGATCTCGTTGATCATCCCGCCGCCGACGCGCATCTTCAGGCCATCGAAGTCCGACAACTTGGTGATCGGGAGCTTGGCGTTGTAGGCGCTGCCGGGCCCGTGGGTGAACACGGCCAGCACCTTCAGCCCCTTGTGCTCCTCGAACTTCGCCAGGTACTTCTCGTGGACCTTCTGGTAGGCAACCGACGTCTGCTCGGCCGAGTCACCACCGATGAACGGAAGTTCGACCATCTGGGTGAAAATGAAGCGGCCGGGCGTGTAGCCATGGACGCTGAACGAGACGTCGGCCAGGCCGTCACGGACGGCATCGAACGTCCCCGGCGGCGGCGCCACCGGCTTGGCCAGCGGATTGCACTTGACCCGCTGCTCGGTCTGCTTGCTGAGCTCCTGGCACCACTCGATCTGCGACCGGGTCAGCGCATGCTGCGGCGGCACCCAGCTCGACAGCGTCAGCGTCACCTGCGCGCTCGCCGGCGCGGCAGCCAGGCCGGCCACCGCCGCGGCCGACGCTGCGGCCAGGCGGGCGATCCGGGGAAACCGGGCATGGGGCGTGGTCATCGGAGTCTCCTCTTTTTGGCGTCTTCGCGCCCCCGGCGCCGTCACCGCGTGCGCGAACGTCCGGGAACCGGGCGAGAAACGGGCGCAATTGTACGGTCTCCGTCGCCGATGATCGGCCCACTTCGACGGGCAACGGCAGCGGATGTCGCCGGGCTGACGCGTTGCCGGCGGACTTGACGAAGCACCGCGCCGAGACGGGCGATTCATGGGCGGCGCGGCCGGACCACTAGTGGGCCCTGCCAACCCGGTTCAGCATGATCAGCGCCAGCACGAAGGCCACTGCGGAAGGCACGCTGACCGCGAACCAAGGGGGCCAGGTGTTGAGCAGACCGAGGTTCGACATCAGGCCATTGAAGAAATAGAACGCCACGCCAATCATGATCCCGGTAAACAGTTTCAGGCCGACGCTGCCGGCCCGGGCCTGGATGTAACCGAAAGGCAGGGCCAGCATCAGCATGATCACAATGGCTGCCGGATAGATCACCTTCTTCCACAGCGCCACCTCGTAGCGGTTGGCGTTCTGGCCATTTGCCTTCAGGTGCTGGACGTAGCGCCACAGCGCGAGCGCCGACATCCGGTCCGGATCGAGCGTGAGGACGGCGAGCAGGTTGGGGTTCAGTTCCGATTCCCAGCGCAGGACGGCATCGGTCGAGTAGCGGGCGCGCAGCGTCTCGCCACCGCGCTCGGCGCTGGTGATCGTGAACACCGTACGCTCGACGTCGTGGAAAAGCCAGTGCGCCGTCCCGGCGTCGTCGGCGGCCGGGTCCGCGGGCCGGCCCGGTGCCGCCGGGATCTCGCCCGCCTCGGCCGTACCGGCGCGACCGCCGCGGGCCGGCTTGAACTCGGCAGTGGCGGCCCGGACCAGCGAGTCGAGGCGGAACTTCTGGTCGAACTCGTAGATCTCGAGCCGCTCGACCACGCCGTCGGGACGCATCCGGCCGATGTTGATGAAGCGGTTGACGCGCGTCTGCTCAACCGGGTCGATGCGGCTGTCCTTGATCCAGAGGCCGGAACGGAACGCGCCACCGGGCGCCTTGGCCAATGTCGACAGCCGCAGGCTCTGCCCCAGCTGCTGGGCCACCGGCGCGATCCATTCACCGGCCATCGCCGTCAGCACGGCGAGCACGAGGCCGATGCCGATCACGCTGCGCAGTGCCATCCACCGGCTCATTCCGGCTGCCCGCATTGCCGTGAACTCGGAGCTCGACGCGAACTGGGCCAACGCGTAGATGCAGCCGATCAGCGCGGCCACCGGCATCAGTTCGTAGACGTGGCTCGGCAGTCCCAGCGCGACGTAGGCGATCGCATGCTGGATCCGGTAGGCCGCCTTGCCGATATCGTCGAGTTCGCGGATCAGGTCGAAGAACGCGAACAGACCCAGGAACCCGACCAGCACCAGCACGATGCCGAGCGCGATCTCGCGGATCAGGTAGCCGCCGATCAACCGCATCAGGCGTCGTCCGTGCGCCGCCTGGCGAACAGCCACGCCAACAGCCGGCCGAGCGACAGTCGCGGCAACGCCACGCGCTTGCGGAACAGGTGGATTGCGATCAACAGCACGATCGCATGGGTGATCCAGAGGCCGACCGAGAACGGCATCCTGCCCTGCGCGATCCAGGCCTTCACCAGACCGTTGACGTTGGTGTAGGTGAAGTAGATCAGGAGGCCGATCACGAGGTTCAGCGAACTGCCTATCCGCGGATTGACGAACGCCAGCGGGATCGCCAGCAGCGCCACGACGAGCATCGACATCGGGGTGGCCACCCGGGCCGCCAGTTCGGCGAGGTTGGCCTGGGTCGGCTCGGCGATCAGGTCCAGCGTCCCCAGACCGGCCGAGGCCGGGGCCCGCGAGTCGCCGAGCGGGTTCTCGATCCGCACAGCGTAACGTTCGAACTCCATCAGCGAGTAGTCGACGTGTGTCCAGCGGCCGTCGTAGCGCCGGCCGCGCTCGAGGACGAGGAACCGGTCGCCGTTCGGTTCGAGCTGGACCCGGCCGCCGAGCGAGGCGACGACGATCACCCGTTCGCCGTCCTTCTGCACGACGAAGACGTTGCTGACCTCGGTCTGCTCGCGATCGACGGTCTCGACGAAGAACACGCGATTGGCCGAGCGCGACTCGCGGAAGACGCCGGGGGCGACCTGGCTCACGTCCTCACGTTGCTCGAAAGCCCGTCGCAGTTCGTCGATCTGGCGGTTGGCCCACGGCGAGACCAGCATCGTGACCAGTGCCACGACCAGCGCATAGGGAGCCACGAACCCGAACACCGGGCGCAGCAGCGCGGTCAGGCTCTGCCCGCTCGCGAACCAGACGACCATTTCCGAATCGCGCCACGACCGCGACAGTACGACCAGGATCGACAGGAACACCGTCAGAACGAGCAGCACCGGAATGAAACCGATCGAGGTGAAGGCGATCAGCGGCAACACGTCGGTGCTGTTGATGCGGTCGTCGGCCGCGCGCCCGAGGAAGCGGGTCAGCGTGGTGGTGACCATGATGGTGAACAGCGTGGCGAACATGACACCGGCCACGCCGTTGAGGTCGCGCTTGAACGAGGAGTGGAAGATCATGTCTGCTGTCCATTGTGCCCCGAATCGCCAGCGGGGTGTCCTCCCCTGCGCACCTATAATCGGAGGCCGCTGCCCCACCCTGGAAAACGGAGGCTTGCCCTCCCTGGAGAACCTTGTCGCCATGTCGTTGCGATTGCCCGTCAAGTCGGTCACCGACAAACCCGATTCCGCCTGCGTCGTCCTGCCGGTCCAGGCCGGCCAGCTGACGTCAACGGGCAAGGCGCTCGATGCGCGGCTGGGCAGGGCGCTGACCCAGGCGCTGCGCGCCGGCGACCTGCCGGAGCGGGCCGGTGCCACGCTGATGCTGCGCCCGGGCGGCGGCAAGCTGCGGATCCTGCTGGTCAGCGCAGGGGCGGCGGCGCCGGCCACGGAGAAGTCGTTCTTCGAGGCCCTGCGCGCCGGTCTGCGGCAACTGGCGGCGGCCAATGTCGAGCGGGCGCGCTCATCGCTGCACGAGGCGGCGGTGCAGGCGCGTGACCTGCGATTCAAGCTGCGTCACTCGGTGCTGGTCGCGCGCGAGATCAGCTACCGGTTCGACGCCTTCAAGTCCAAGCCCGATGCCGGTGACAGCCCGCGGCTCGCGGAACTTGCACTGGCCGTCGATCGCGAGACGCTCGCTGTCGCCCGCTCGGAGGTCGACTCGGCGATCGCCATCGCCGATGGCATCGAACTGGCCAAGAACCTGGGCAACACGCCGGGCAACGTCTGCCATCCCGTCTGGCTGGCCGAACAGGCGCGGGCGCTGGCACGGCGCACCGCCCTCAAGTGCGAAGTCCTCGACGAGCGTCGGATGGCGGCGCTCGGGATGGGTGCGCTGCTCGCCGTCGCCCAGGGCTCGGCGCAACCGCCGCGGCTGATAGTCCTGCGTCACGAGGGCGCCGCGTCGAAGTCGCCACCGATCGTCCTGGTCGGCAAGGGGATCACGTTCGACACCGGTGGCATCTCGCTCAAGCCGGCCCCCGAGATGGACGAGATGAAGTACGACATGAGCGGCGCTGGCACCGTGCTCGGCGTGATGCAGGCCGTTGACCAGGCGAAGCTCAAGCTCAACGTCATCGGCGTCATCGCCGCGGCCGAGAACATGCCGTCGGGAACGGCGACACGACCGGGCGACATCGTGACGACCCTTTCGGGCCAGACGGTGGAGATCCTCAACACCGACGCCGAAGGCCGGCTCGTCCTCTGCGACGCGCTCACCTACGTCGAGCGCTTCAAGCCGGCGGCGGTGATCGACATCGCGACCCTGACCGGCGCCTGCGTGATTGCGCTGGGACACCACCATGCGGGCTTGTTCGCCAATGACGACGCCCTGTCCAGCGCCCTGGTCGAGGCTGGACGCGATTACGCCGATACCTGCTGGCCGCTGCCGCTCGACGAGGTCTACCAGGACGGCCTGAAGTCGCCGTTCGCCGACATGGCCAACATCGGCGGCCGCCCCGGCGGCGCGATCACGGCTGCCTGCTTCCTCGCCCGCTACACCCGGAACATGCGCTGGGCGCACCTCGACATCGCCGGTGTCGCCTGGCGCGGCGGCCAGCACAAGGGGTCGACGGGCCGCCCGGTGGGCCTGCTGTCGAGCTACCTGATCTCGCGCGCAGGATGAACGGGGCGCGGCCCCGACGGCTGCGGCCATGACGCGCGTCGACTTCCATTTCAACGTCCCCGACAAGCTCGGCTACGGATGCCGGCTGGTACGCAAGATCTGCCAGGCCGGCCATCGCACCGTCGTCTATTGCGATGATCCCGAGCGGCTGGCCCGGTTCGACCAGGCGCTGTGGACCTTCGCGCCGCTGGCTTTCATCCCGCACACCATGGCCCATGACCGTCTCGCCGCCCGAACCCCGGTGGTGCTGACAGACCGAATCTGCGACCTTCCCCACCACGACGTGCTGGTCAACCTGGGCAGCGACACGCCTGAATTCTTCAGTCGCTTCGATCGGTTGCTCGAGATCGTTGCCAGCGACGACGAAGACCGGTCACTCGGCCGCGACCGGTACCGGTTCTACAAGGACCGGGGCTACCCGCTGACCACGCACGAGGCCGGCCAATGAACCTGCCCGACGCGGCCGAAAACCGCCCCGACGGCACCCGCGACTGGCCGGACGCCGGCAACGCGTCCGCCGAAGGCCGCGGCGACGATCGCGAACGGACGCACGGGGACAGCGAAGCAACGAAGCAGAGCGATCGCCACGAAGGAGCCGGCGAAGACCAAGGGGCGGACGATCACGCCCAGGCTGCCGGCCAGGACGACCACGGCGCCGACGAAGTACGGGAGCGCACTAACGGCGACGGCCCGTCCGCAAGCGTCGACGCCCCCCGTGCCGTGCTGGACCAAACGCCCAACGACGACGTTCCCGAGACCACGGACCGGATACCCGACGACGACGATCCCGAGGTCACGGACCGGCTGCCCCATGACGCCACGGTCCCGCCGCCCGACGACGACTACCCCGAGATGACCGACCGGCTGCCCGATGACGTCCGCTTCCTCGAGGTCACCGACTATCCCACGGGCACTCTCTATTCCGAGGTCACCGACCGCCCGGAGGCCACCGACCACCCGGGGGTCACCGACCGCCCGGAGGTCACCGACAACCCGGAGGTCACCGACAACCCGGACGCCACCGACCCGCCGACCGACGAGCCCGACAGCCTGCGCGTTCAATCGACGGCACCGTCAGACGACGCGGACATCCCATTGCCAACGGAAACCGGGCGGCAGCGGGCCGCCGACGGTGCCCCGGTGACGACCGACCACTGGCCAGCCCTCGACGGGGCCGTCTCGAACGGTGCGGGAGGCGGCGAAGGCCCGCCCGACGCGCTGGATCATCGCGACCAGGATCACAACCCGGGCCAGGACCAGAGCCAGCACCCGGACCAGGACCCTGACCGGGACCAGGAACAGGAACAGGACCGGGGCCAGGGCCAGGGCGAATACCCGGACCAGGATCAGGACGAGTACCAAGGTCAAGGCTCGCCGACGATCCCGGCCTTCGGCCTCATCTCGACGCTGGACTTTTCCGGGGACACCGGCGCGCCGCAACAGTCATCGCCCGACGATCCGATCCCGATGCTGACCGAGGTCGTCCAGGTTCCGCGCTACGAACCCGAGGATCTGCCGCACTCACTGGCCGACGTCGACTGGAGCGATCTCGCCCAACGTGTCCGCGAGAAGGTGCTCGAGCGGATGCTGCGCCGCTCCGACACGCTGCTCGATGCGCAATTTTCCGCGACGTTGCAGCCCGTGGTCGAACGGGCGATCGAGACGCTGACGCTGGAGGTGCATGACGCCCTGAACCGGATGATCCGCGACATCGTCGCCCGGGCCGTGACCGAGGAACTGACCCGGCTTCACGCCGAGATCAGCCGCCGCAATGCTGCGCCCAACCGCTCGCCCTCCCCATGAACAGTCCCGGTACCGTTTCGCAGGACCCAACCGACCAGGCCGACCAGGCCGACGAACTGGCCAAGAGCTTCGAGCCGGCGGCGATCGAAGGCGACTGGTACCGGTCCTGGGAGTCGCGCGGCCTCTTCATCCCGCCGGCGGCACCGGCCACGGGTGCGCAACCGCCGAGCTACAGCATTCAGCTGCCGCCGCCGAACGTCACCGGCACGCTGCACATGGGCCATGCGTTCCAGCACACGCTGATGGACACGCTGATCCGCTACCACCGGATGAAGGGCGACCAAACGAACTGGATCGTCGGCACTGACCATGCCGGGATCGCCACTCAGATCGTGGTCGAGCGTCAGCTCCAGGCCCAGGGCCGCTCGCGTCACGACGTCGGCCGCGAAGCGTTCATCCAGCGGGTGTGGGACTGGAAGCAGCAGTCGGGGACGACGATCACGAGCCAGATGCGTCGGCTCGGCACGTCGGCCAACTGGGGCTATGCCGATGCCGACAATGGCAGGGCTGGCTACTTCACGATGGATTCACGGATGTCGCGCGCCGTCGTCGAGGTGTTCGCGCGACTGTACGAGGACGGCCTCATCTACCGCGGCAAGCGCCTCGTCAACTGGGATCCGGTCCTGCACACGGCCGTCTCGGACCTCGAAGTGGACATGGTCGAGCGCGACGGGACGATGTGGCACATCCTCTACCCGTTCTCCGATGAGCCGCAGGTCACAGGCGATGGCGAGCGACTCGATGGGATGACGATCGCCACCACCCGGCCGGAGACGATGCTCGGCGACGGCGCGCTCGCCGTCCATCCGGACGACCCGCGCTACCGAAGCCTGGTCGGCCGA
>JBEVJQ010000005.1:0-7982 GCA_040510055.1 Burkholderiaceae bacterium
CCGGACCGCGCTCGGTCGGACACCGATCTAGAGATCGCTGCCTTCAACCCCGAACCCGCCGCCGCCCGGGGTCTCGATGACGAATACGTCGCCAGCCCCGAGTTCGATGCGGTCGGCATGAGCCAGCTCGACGACGCTGCCGTCGGCCCGCTCTACCCGCGTCCGACCGAGTTCGCCGGGGCTGCCGCCAGCGGCGCCGAACGCCGGCACTACGCGGCCGTTGGCGAGAATCGATGCCGTCATCGGCTCGAGGAACCGGACGCGCCGGGTGCCGCCGTCGCCGCCGCGCCAGCGGCCGCGGCCGCCCGAGCCGGCGCGGATCTCGTAGCTGTCGAGCCGGACCGGGAAGCGCAACTCGAGCACTTCGGGATCGGTCAGCCGCGAGTTGGTCATGTGGGTCTGGACCACTGCCGTGCCGTCGAATCCGCTGGTCATCGCGCCGTCGGCATCGAACATGCCGCCGGCACCCGATCCACCGGAGACGGTCTCGTAGTACTGGTAGCGGTCGTTGCCGAAGGTGAAGTTGTTCATCGTCGGCTGTCCCGACGCCATGACGCCGAGCGCACCGTAGAGGCAGTTGGTGATGCAGGTCGAAGTCTCGACGTTGCCGGCGACGACGGCAGCCGGGTGCCGCGGATTGAGCATCGATCCCTCGGGGATGATGACCTCGAGCGGTTTCAGGCAACCCTCGTTCATCGGGATCTCGTCGTCGACCAGCGTCCGGAACACGAACAGCACCGCGGCCATGGTGACGGCCTTCGGGGCATTGAAGTTGTTCGGCAACTGGTCCGAGGTTCCGGTGAAGTCGACCCGCGCGCTGCGCGCGTCGCGATCGACGGTTATCGCGACCCGGATCCGGGCGCCGTTGTCGAGCGCCAGTTCGTAGTGACCGTCCTTCAGTACCCCGATCACGCGCCGCACCGACTCCTCGGCGTTGGCCTGGACGTGGCCCATGTAGGCGCGAACCACGTCGAGGCCGAAATAGCCGACCATCCGCCGCAGTTCCTCGCGGCCCTTCTCGTTGGCCGCGATCTGCGCCCGCAGGTCGGCCAGGGTCTGGTCGGCGTAGCGCGCCGGATAGCGGGCGCCGGCCAGCACCTCGCGCAGCGCCTGTTCGCGGATCTCGCCGTCGCGCACCAGCAGGAAGTTGGTGATCAGCACGCCCTCGTCGTCGATGGTGCGGCTGTCGGGTGGCATCGAACCCGGCGTGAGCCCGCCGATGTCGGCATGGTGGCCGCGCGATCCGACGAAGAACAGGATTTCGTTGCCGGCGTCGTCGAACACCGGGGTGATCACCGTCACGTCCGGCAGGTGGGTGCCGCCGGCGTACGGATCGTTGAGGACGTAGACGTCTCCCGGCCGGATCGCTCCCTGATTGCTGTCGATCACGGCGCGCACGCTGGCGCCCATCGAACCGAGGTGCACCGGCATGTGGGGTGCATTGGCCACGAGCAGGCCGTCGGCGTCGAACACGGCGCACGAGAAGTCGAGGCGCTCCTTGATATTGACCGAGTGGGCGGTGTTCTGCAGCCGATAGCCCATCTGTTCGGCGATCGACATGAACAGGTTGTTGAAGATCTCGAGCATCACCGGATCGGCCTCGGTGCCCAGGGCGTGCCGCTTCGGCCGCGGTACGGCGCGGCCGAGCACGAGATCGCCGATCGGGGTCAGTTCGGCCGCCCAGCCGGCATCGACCACGGTGGTTGCGTTGGCCTCGGCGATGACCGCGGGCCCCGTTATCCGAGCGCCGTCGGGCAGCTGCTCGCGTCGATACCAGCCGGCCTCGACCCACTGGCCGGCGCTGAATAGGGGTCGCCACGCCACGGGCTCGAGCCCGGCGGACGCGGTGCCGGCGGACGAAGTCCCTGTGGACGAGCTGCCGGCAGAGGCGGCGCCAGCGGAGGCGGTGCCGACGGAGGTGGTGCCAGCGAGGGCGGTGCCAGCGGAGGCGGTGCCGGCGGACGCCACACCGGTGACCGGGATGCCATCGATCGGGACGGCCGCGGTCGGCTCCGGCCCCTGGGCCTCGATCAGCACCGACTCGATCACCAGCGGTCGCGATCCGAGGAGGAACGAGAAACGCTCGCGATAGCGCGCCTCGAATGCCGCGCGCATCGACGCCGCATCGGACAGCGCCACGGCCAGCCCGGTGTCCGTGCCGTCATAGCGCAGCATCACCCGTTCAATGACGGAGATGCCGTCGGCGGGTTCACCCTGGGAGACGAGGTCGTCCCGGGTGGCGCTGACCAGTTCGGCCGCAACCTCGCGCGCTGTCGCCAGGCCACTCTCGTCGAGGCGGACCTCGATCGACCGCTCACGCAACGCGCGCGTGCGCGCCAGCCCCATGCCGTAGGCCGAGAGCACGCCGGCGAGCGGATGGGCGAGCACGGTGGGAATCGCGAGCGCATCGGCGACGAGGCAGGCGTGCTGGCCACCAGCGCCGCCGAAGGTCACGAGGGCGTAGCGCGTGATGTCGTAGCCACGCTGTACCGAGATCTTCTTGATCGCATTGGCCATGTTGGCCACGGCGATGTCGATGAAGCCCTGGGCCAGCGACTCGGGGCTCATCGGCCGGCCGGTCGCCCGCTCGACCTCGGCCGCAAGTCGTGCGAACCGCTCGCGGACGACCTCGGCGTCGAGCGGCTGGTCGGCATCCGGACCGAAGACCCGGGGAAACCACTCGGGCTGTATCCGGCCCAGCATCAGGTTGGCATCGGTGACCGTCAACGGCCCGCCGCGGCGGTAGCAGGCCGGTCCGGGATTGGCGCCCGCCGAGTCCGGTCCGACGCGCAGCCTCGCGCCGTCGAACTGCAGCTTCGAACCGCCACCGGCGGCCACGGTGTGGATGCTCATCATCGGTGCCCGCATCCGGACGCCGGCAACCAGGGTCTCGAACGCGCGCTCGTACTCGCCGGCGAAATGCGAGACGTCGGTCGACGTGCCCCCCATGTCGAACCCGATGACGCGATCGAAGCCGGCCAGCCGC
Source organism: Burkholderiaceae bacterium (assembly GCA_040510055.1). Taxonomy (GTDB): domain Bacteria; phylum Pseudomonadota; class Gammaproteobacteria; order Burkholderiales; family Burkholderiaceae_E; genus Lautropia. The sequence goes on from JBEVJQ010000005.1 coordinate 2,987, forward strand.
GCGACCTCGGCCATCCCGACGATGCCGCCTGCGGGCCCCGAAAGGATGGAGTCCTTGCCCTGGAACGCATGGGCGTCGGTCAGGCCGCCGCTCGATTGCATGAACTGCAGGCGCACGCCCGGTAACTCGGCAGCAACGTGGTCGACGTAGCGCCGCAGCACCGGTGACAGGTAGGCATCGACGACGGTGGTATCGCCGCGGGCCACGTAGCGGATCAGCGGCGAGACGCGATGCGAGACCGAGACCTGGGTGAAGCCGGCCTCGGCCGCAAGTTCGGCGAGCCGGACCTCGTGGGCCGGGTTGCGATAGCCGTGCATCAGCACGATCGCTACCGCCCGAAGGCCCCGCCCGACTGCGGCGTGCAGCGCGCGGCGCGCGGCGCCCTCGTCGAGTGCCCTGACCACGGAGCCGTCGGCCGCGAGCCGCTCGTCGATCTCGACCACCTCCCGGTGCAGCGATTCGGGTAGTTGGATGTGGCGCTCGAACAGCCGTGGCCGGTTCTGGTAGGCAATGCGCAAGGCATCGCGGAAGCCGGCGGTCACGACCAGCAGGACCGGCTCGCCGGTGCGCTCGAGCAGAGCGTTGGTGGCCACCGTGGTCCCCATCTTCACCACGGCTATGCTCTGCGCGGGAATCGGGGCGTCGGCGGCCAGGCCGAGCAGACGCCGGAGTCCGGCCACGGCGGCGTCACGATAGTGCTCGGGATCGTCGGACAGCAACTTCGCGGTCCGCACGCGCTGGTCGGGGCCGATGGCGACGACGTCGGTGAAGGTGCCGCCGCGATCGATCCAGAACTGCCAGTTGCGCTGCGGGGCCTCGGCGGCCTCGATGGTCGGTGTCGGCAACGGATTCACGGCGTCGGCCTTGCTTGAAGAAGTATCGCGCCTGATACGGGCGCCAGACAGCTGGACATTAGTGTTGCCCCGTGTCGAGGCGGGCGGCCATGGCGTCTACAGCGACGACGCCGCGCGCGCCGCCTGGTCATACCAGCCGGACGCTGCACGCAGCCGGCGCGCCATCATCGACAGCACGGCCGCCGTGTCGCCGTCGCTGCCGTCGAGCCGGGCATCGCCGAAGCGCGCGGCCTCGCCATCGAGCAGGCAGCGCTCGCGCAGTCGGCGATAGCGGTCGATCGCCCCGTCGCCTTGCGCGGTGGTCGAGTAGCGCATCTCCTTGCCTACCTTGCGCGCGTTGACGAGCCCCGCCGCAGCCAGCTTGCGCAGCGCATAGGTGACCACGTGCGTGTCCTCGTAGCCGAGCGTGAAGCAGATGTCGGCGAGCCGCTTTTCGCGCCCGCGATGATGAACCTGATGAAGGACGAGCACGTCGTTGAGACCGAGATCGGGCAGCCCGGCTGCGCGCATGCAGCGTACCACCCAGCGCTCGAACGCGTGCCACGAGACGATCAGTCCGAACTCGAATTCGGACAACTCGGGCCAGTGATTCGACCCGGAAGGGACCGACGACAGGATCCGGGATCGGCCATCGTCACGCAGCCTTGTCATCAACTCACTCCGCAAGGTCATCGCACCAAAGACGTCGACGAAACGTTGACAAGTTATCTGCGTTGCAGATACTACGCAAGACTCGGGAACTGCGGTTCAATCTGCGCAGTCACCGGCCCTGCCCGCGTTCCAACTGCCGACCGAGGATGCACGAGATGACCTGTCGCCAATCCGTCCGAATGCCCGCAGCGGGCGCCATTGCCGCCCTGGTCGCGGCTGCGGTCGCCGTCGTCTCGCCCGCGGTGCAGGCGCAGGCCAAGTGGGACCTGCCGACCGCCTACCCCAACAGCAACTTCCACACCGAGAACATCGTCCAGTTCGTCGGCGACGTCGACAAGGCGACCAACGGCAAATTGAAGATCACGCTCCATGCGAATGCGTCGCTCTTCAAGGCACCGGAGATCAAGCGCGCCGTCCAGGGCGGGCAGGCGCAGGCGGGCGAGATCCTGCTGGTCAACTACGAGAACGAGTGGCCGCTGTTCGGCCTCGATGGTGTCCCCTTCCTCGCCGACAGCTACGATGCCGCTTTCAAGCTGTACCAGGCGCAGAAGCCGGCGCTGGAGAAAAAGCTCGGCGAACAGGGGTTGATGCTGCTGTTCACCGTCCCCTGGCCGCCACAGGGGATCTATGCCAACAAGCAGTTGAACAGCGTCGCCGACATGAAGGGCCTGAAGTGGCGCGCCTACTCGCCGGCGACGGGACGGATCGGCGAACTCGTCGGCGCCCAGCCGGTGACGGTCCAGCAGGCCGAGCTGACCCAGGCTTTGGCCACCGGCGTGGTCGATTCGTACATGTCGTCGGGCTCGACCGGCTACGACTCCAAGACCTACGAGCACATCAAGTTCTGGCACGACACCCAGGCCTGGCTGCCGAAGAACGCGGTACTGGTCAACCGCGCCGCGTTCTCGGCGCTCGACAGGCCGACGCAGGAAGGACTCCTGAAGGCCGCCGCCGCGGCCGAGAAGCGCGGCTGGGCGCTGTCACAGGAAAAGAACGGCTGGTACATCGAGCAACTGAGGGGCAAGGGAATGACGATCGTCAAGCCGAGCGAGAAGTTCGGCGGCGAGCTGAAGAAGATCGGCGAAACCATGCTGACCGATTTCACGAAGAAGGCGGGCGCGGACGGCAAGGCGGTCATCGACAGCTACCGCAAATAGCCTGCTCCAGTGCGCCGCCTGCTGGATCTCGTCTACGACGCCGCGGGGTATCTCGCGGCGTTTTTCGTCTTCGCGATCTTCATCGTCATGCTGGGGACGTCGGTATTGCGCTCGGTCGGCATCCCTACCGGCGGCTTCGAGGAGATCGTCGGCTGGTTGACCGCGGCCGCCGCCTTCACCGGGCTTGCGCACACCTTCAAGCACGGCGACCTGGTCCGGGTCGAGCTGCTGATAGGAAGGCTTCCGCCGGCCAGCCGGCGAGCGTTCGAAATCGTCGCGCTGTCGGTGGCGACCCTGTTCGTCCTCTACATGACGTGGTCGACGATCGCCTACGTCTCCGACAGCATGCGATTCGGCGACATGGCCGGTGGGATGATCGCGATTCCGATCTGGATACCGCAGTCGAGCTTCGTCGTCGGAACGATCCTGCTATCGGTGGCCTTCGTCGACGAACTGGTCCGCGTGATCCGCGGCAAGACACCGTCCTACGTCGCCGCCGTCGAGGAACGGCACGCGCGCGGCGACTTCAGCGAGGACATGTGATGCCGGACGACGGCGGGAGTCGCTGATGTCGGACGATGGCGGGAGTCGCTGATGTCGGGCGATGGCGGGAGTCGCTGATGTCGGTCGTCGAGGTCGGCGCGATCCTGCTCGGCATCATGCTGGTCCTCCTGGCCGGCGGCATCTGGATCGCCATCACGCTCGCGATCGTCGGCTGGATCGGGATGGCGCTGTTCACCAATATCCCGCCAATGGTCTGGGGCAAGAATCTGTTCTCGGCCCTCTGGGAATCGAACGCCTCGTGGGAGCTGGCCGCGCTGCCATTGTTCATCTGGATGGGCGAGATCCTGTTCCGGACCCGGCTGTCGGAGCAGATGTTCGAAGGGCTGGCGCCGTGGTTGCACCGAGTGCCGGGCAGGCTGATGCACACGACCGTCCTGGGGTGCGGGATCTTCGGCTCGGTTTCGGGATCGTCGGCGGCGACCTGCGCGACCATCGCGAAGGTCGCGCTGCCCGAGCTGCTGCGCCGCGGCTACGACGAGCGGCTCGCGCTGGGCAGTCTCGCCACGGCGGGTACGCTCGGTATCCTGATCCCGCCGTCGATCACGATGGTCGTCTACGCGGTCGCCGCCGATGCCTCGATCATCCGGATCTTCCTGGCCGGTTTCATCCCCGGCCTGCTGCTGATGGTGCTGTTCTCCGGCTACATTGGCTGGTGGTCCCTGCGCCATCCCGATCGCGTTCCGAAAGAGGACGTCAAGCTCACCTTCGTCGAGAAGATCCGGCGCTCGGGAAGCCTGATCCCGTGCGCGCTGCTGATCGTCTTCATCGTCTGGGTGCTGCTCGCGGGCTGGGCGACGGCCACCGAATGCGCCGCCTACGGCGTCCTCGGCTCGCTCGGGATCGCCGCCTGGAGCCGGACGCTGACGCCGGCCAACTTCCTCGAGAGCCTGATGAGTTCGATGCGGGTCTCGTGCATGATCATGCTGATACTGGCCGGCGCGGCGTTCCTGACCAAGACGATGGCCTTCACCGGAATCCCGCGCGAACTCGCCGAGTGGGTCAACGGACTCGGGCTGAGCCCCTATACGCTGATCGCCGTGCTCTCGGCGCTGTATCTGTTGCTGGGAACGGCACTCGACGGCATCTCGATGATCGTGCTGACCTCGGCGGTCGTCCTGCCGATGATCCAGAAGGCCGGCTTCGACCTGATCTGGTTCGGTATCTTCGTCGTCCTGCTGGTCGAGATTGCCGAGGTGACGCCGCCGGTCGGCTTCAACCTGTTCGTGCTGCAGAACATGACCGGCAAGGACAGCAACACCATCGCGCGGGCGGCGCTGCCGTTCTTCGGTTGCCTGCTGATCTGCATCGCGCTGATCACGCTGTTCCCCGAACTGGTGACCTGGTTCCCGGACTACGCGATGGGACCGTCCCGGTAACGACCCGGCGCAGCACCATGCGGATCGCCGTCATCGGAGCGGGAATCGTGGGCGTGACCACGGCCTGGTTCCTGCGCGACCGCGGGTTCGAAGTCACGGTCTACGAGATGGGCGACGGCCCTGCCCTCGCGACCAGCGCGGGCAATGCCGGGATCGTCGCGCCGGGCTACGTGACGCCCTGGGCGGCACCGGGGATGCCGCGCAAGCTCGCCGGCTATCTCGGCAAGGCGGCATCGCCGATCATCTTCAGGCCGACCGCCAATCCGGCCCAATGGCGCTGGCTTGCCCGGTGGCTGGCTGAATGCAGTCCCGATCGCTATCGGCGCAATCGCGCCCGGATGCAACGGATCGCGCGGCTCGGTCGCGATGCCCTGCGCGAGCTGCGCGCCACGAC
>JBEVJQ010000006.1:0-9681 GCA_040510055.1 Burkholderiaceae bacterium
ACGTACGACTTCGAGCGATAGCCCTCCTTCTCGTACGAGACGGCCATCTTCTCGAACCAGTGGCCGATATGGTGGAAGCGCTCGAGCGCGGCGGCCTTGAGCTCCTCGAGCTTGGCGTTGTTGAACGCCGCCGCGGCCTCCTCGTCGTCGTCGTCGATATCGGCAAGCTGCTGGCTCGGGCCGAACGACAGCTCCGCGTCGCCTTCGAGGTCGATCAGGCCGTCGACGACCTCGTCGACCCGGATCTGCGATTCGCGGATCTTCGTCGCCTGCTGGAGGATCTCGGCGATCGTCGTCGGACAGGCCGAGATCGCCTGCATCATGTCCTTGAGGCCTTCCTCGATCTTCTTGGCGATGACGATCTCGCCTTCGCGCGTGAGCAGCTCGACCGAGCCCATCTCGCGCATGTACATCCGCACCGGATCGGTCGTGCGGCCGAACTCGGAGTCGACCGTCGACAGCGCCGCTTCGGCCTCCTCCTCGGTGTCATCGTCCGACGAGGTTACGGTCCGGTCGCCCAAGATCACCTCGTCGGCGTCGGGCGCCTGCTCGTAGACCGAGATCCCCATGTCGCCGAAGGTGCCGATGATCGAATCGAGGGCGTCGGCCTCGACCAGCCCCTCGGGCAGATGATCGTTGATCTCGCCGTAGGTGAGGAAGCCCCGGTCCTTGCCGAGCTTGATCAGCTGGCGCAGCCGCAAGCGACGCGCCTCCATTTCTTCCTCGGTCACGCCCTGCTTGGCGTTGGCCAGGGCCTCCTTGATCAGCGCCTTTTCCTTGGCGCGCTTGTCCTTGGCCTTCTGGCGCGCGTTGGGCGGCGGGACCTCGACCTCGATCACCTCGACGTCCTCGACCACGCCGGAGTCGTCGTCGAGCGCGTCGAAATCATCGCCGCCGTCGATCACTTCGTCATCGGAGACCTCGGCCTTGACCACGGGCCGCTTGCCGCCCTTTGCGCTGCCCTTGGCCGCCGGCGCATGGTTGGCCGAGGCCGCATGGCCTTTCGCCGGCTTGCCCGGGGCTGCAATCACCGGCGCGCCATCGGCTTCGGCCGGACGACCCTTGGCCGCGCCACCGGCCTTCGCCGCTCGCGTGTCCTTGTCTTCGACCTGGCCCCCAGCCTTGGCCCGTGCCACCGGATGCGCGCCGTGGCCCTTCGGATCGGAGTGCCGCGCGCTGCCCTTCGAATCGGCGTGCCTCGAATCAGCGTGCTTCGAATCAGCGTGCTTCGAATCGGCGTGCTTCGAATCGGCGTGCTTCGAATCGGTGTGCTTCGAATCGGCGTGCTTCGAATCAGCGTGCTTCGGCTCGCCGTGTTTCGAATCGACGTGTTTTGGATCCGCGTGCTTCGAGTCGGCGCGCTTCGGATCGGCGTGCCTTGCGTCACCGTGCCTCGTGTCCCCGTGCTTCATCTCACCATGCCTCGCGTCACCGTGTTTCGTGTCGCGATGCTTCGGATCCGCGTGGCGGCCGTCGTGCTTCGGATCGTGCTTCGCATCGGTCCTCGGAGCCGCCTTGAGCGGGGTGGCTGCCGTCGCCTTGGCCGGCCGGGCGGCGACCTTGGTCGTAGCCTTTACCCCGGCGCTGTCGGCGGGACGCGCAGCCTTGCCGTTCGACCCGGTGCCGTGGGCGCGAGGCGCCGATCCGCCCTTTCGCGCCATGTCTACCTTGCCCGCAGCGGTGCGGCCGGCAGCCGACTTGACCGGTGCCTTGGTAGCGGTCGTTCGCGCCGAGTGCGCCTTGGCCGCATGGGCCGGCCGCTGCGCGGGCTTCACATCTTGGGATTTCAGAGAATCGGGAGAAGCCTTGATCTTCAATGTCGTCTCGCTCGCTTGCTGCGGTTCGAAAAGCCGCCCGACACGTCCTGCCTGGGGTGTCGGGCACGTCGCTACCGGCTGATAGGGAAAACGTCTGTCGGGGCCCACCGTTGTCGGACGTGGCGATCGAGTTTCGCTATCGAAACCGCCCTTACCGATCGATTGTCGGACTTCCAGGTCCGATGTCGGCGTCCCAGTCCCGAATCGGCCGACAGAATGACCGTCGAGTGGTCATGTTGCAGCCGCCGGGAGAACCTCCGATCAGGCAAGAGGAACTCCATCCGTCGAGAGAAAACCCTCGATTATAGCGAAGCCCTCAGATATCGAGAACCCCCGACTCGCCGGTCCCACGCTCGTCCGCGGGCGCATCGATTTCGGCCAAACGGTGCCTGAGTTGTTCATATCGGGCCCGCCCCCCTTCCGTTTCAAGTCCTGAATCGACCAGAGCGCGAATCTGCGCCTCGATCTGCTGCCGTTGCAGCCGCGCAACCGCGTCGTGATATTCGGCCCTCGCTTGGTCGAACGTCAATTCACCAGTCAATCGCAGGCTCCCCTGCTCGGCAGCGCGCACCAGTTTCGCCGCCTGCTCCGGATCCTCGTCACGCAGCGCCTCGATCAAGGCGGCAAAGTTCGCGCCTTCGGACAGGCGGGCGACACGGTCGCGCCACTGCGAGACCGGCTCCGGCAGGAATGCGGTGTCGATCGCGAGCCGGGCCAGTGCCGGATGCATGGCCAGCAGGCCGCGGATTCGGGCGGCGAGCGGCAGCAGGCGAACGCCGCCGCGGGCGCCGCCCGGCGCCATCGTCGGCGGACTCGCGAATCGTCGGTCCCGCGCGCCACGCCCGTCGCGACCAGCCGGCCCGCTGCGTGAGCGAGCACCGCCTGCGTCCCACGCGCTGGCAGGGATAGTGGCAGGTGGCGGGGAGCGCAGGCCGAGGTAGCCGAGCAGCTCCGGCAGCTCGAGCTGGACCCGGTCAGCGACCGCGTGGATCAGTTGGAGCCGCAGTGCCGTATCCGGCATCGCCGCCACCATCGGTCGAAACTGGGCTAGCGCGTGGGCCCGATCCTCGGGCGTCGCAAGCGCAGTGCCGATTTCGCGCAGCAAGTAGGCCGACAGGGGCATCGCCTCGGCCATCGCGCGCTCGAACGCGGCCAGACCGTGCGCCCGGATGAAGGAATCCGGATCGTGCTCGGCGGGGAGGAACAGGAAATCGAAGCGGCGCGTATCGGACAGCCGGGGCAACACCGTCTGCAAGGCGCGCGAAGCGGCCCGGCGACCCGCGGCATCGCCGTCGAATGCGAACACGATCCGATCGACGAGGCGCAGCAGCTTGACGATCTGCTCGTCGGTCGTTGCCGTGCCGAGCGTGGCCACGACCTGGCCGAGGCCGTGCTGGTGCAGCATGACCACGTCCATATAGCCTTCGACTACGAGAACCTCGTTCTTCTCGCGTAAGGCCTGACGCGCCTCGAACAGCCCGTACAGTTCACGACCCTTGACGAACACCGGCGTCTCGGGCGAGTTCAGGTATTTCGGCTCGCCGTGGTCGATGATCCGGCCACCGAAGCCGATCACCCGACCGCGCGGGTCGCGGATCGGGAACATGATGCGATCGCGGAACCGGTCGTAGCGCTTGCCGTCCTCACCGGCGATCACCAGGCCCGCTTCGACCAGCAGGTGGTCGCCATAGTCATCGCGCCTGGTCCCATCGCCCGGTGGTCGAGCCAGCGCTTCGAGTCCGCGCCATCCCGTGGGCGAATAGCCGAGCGCGAATCGGGCCGCTGTGCGACCGGACAGCTCGCGCGACTTGAGGTATTCGATGGCCCGCGGCGTCTCACGCAACTTCTGCCGATAGTGATCGGATGCGCGCTGCAGCAGAGCGAGCAGCGCCCCCTCCGCGGCACGATCGAGGCGCCGCGACGCCACGGAAGCGGCCGCCGGTCCCTGGACGCCGGTCGCGCCTTCGGTTCGCGAATCGGGGCCCGCGACAGGGCTCGATCCCGCCGAGGGCGTGCTTCGCGCTGCCGGGGTCCGCTGCGGGGGCGACGCTCGATCGGAAGGCCTGTCGGGTGGTCCCCGGTATCCGCTGGTGGTGACGGCGCCGCGGCGCGGTTCCTGCGGAACGGTCAACCCCATCTGACCCGCGAGTTCACCGATTGCCTCGACGTAGGACAGGCCGCCGATTTCCATCAGGAAGCCGATTACGTTGCCGTGGGCGCCGCAGCCAAAGCAGTGATAGAACTGCTTGACCGCCGACACCGTGAACGACGGGGACTTTTCGGTGTGGAACGGGCAAAGCCCCTGCCAGTTCGAGCCGGACTTCTTCAGCTTGACCGAGCGTCCGACGACATCGACGATGTCCACGCGCGCCAGCAGATCCTGGATGAACCCCTGCGGAATCATCGCGCGGGGCGCGATCGGCGCACGGGACGGGCTCGGGCGGCCTGTCGGGAGCAGCCGGTCAGCCGCCGGCCGGCTTGACACCGGATGGCTGGTCGCCGGATTGCTGGTCAGCGAGCCGTTGCTTGACGGCGGCCGAGACGGCACCCATGTCGGCGCGGCCCGCGAGCCTGGGCTTGACCAATGCCATCACCTTGCCCATGTCGGACGGGCCAGAGGCGCCGCTCGCGGCTATTGCCTCGTCGACGATCGCGGCGACCTGTGCCATATCGGCCTGGGCCGGCAGGTACGCGCTGAGGACGTCGACCTCGGCTTTTTCCTTGTCGACCAGGTCGGTGCGCCCGGCGCGCTCGAACTGGGTGATCGAGTCGCGCCGCTGCTTGATCAACTTGTCGACGATCGCGAGCACCTGGGTATCGTCGAGAGTCACGCGCTCGTCGATTTCCTTCTGCTTGATCGCGGCCTGCAGCAGCCGGATGGCCCCGAGTCGATCGGCCTGCCGGGCGCGCATCGCCGCCTTCATGTCGTCACCGATCCGATCCTTGAGCGCCATGTCGTTTGCCGGCATGCGCCGGTCGAGGCGATCTGCCCCGGACGACGCGGATCAGTTGCTGTTGGCGGTAGTTGCTGTTGGCAGTACTTGTCGAGTCAGTACCGGGATCACTTCTGATCAGTACTTCTTCTTCGGCAGCATCTGGCTGCGGATGCGCTTGTAGTGGCGCTTGACCGCAGCGGCCTTCTTCCGTTTCCGCTCCGCCGTGGGCTTCTCGTAGAACTCCCGTGCGCGCAGTTCAGTCAGCAATCCGGTTTTCTCGATGGTTCGCTTGAAGCGCCGAAGCGCCACATCGAAGGGTTCGTTTTCCCTGACCCGGACCACTGGCATAGATTTTTTCCTGAGACTGACTGAAGAAGCGGAACCCGGGAGTATAGAACGGGAGGGCAAATCGGTACAACTAGGCCTATCGGCCGGCCCGTTGCGGCTGAATCCGGCCCGCGATCGCCAGCGCTGCTGCCGCCGCCGACGCCCACGCCCACTGGAAGTTGTAGCCGCCCAGCCAACCGGTGACATCGACACCCTCGCCTATCAGGTACAGGCCGGGCCAGCGCCGCACTGCCATGGTGCCGCGCTCCAGTTCGGCCGTGGCCACTCCTCCACAGGTGACTTCGGCTTTGCGCATTCCCTCGGTCCCTGTCGGGGTGACGGTGAAGCGCCGTATTCGATCGACGAGCGTGGCCTGACGGCTGCGGCTGAGTTCGACCGGCCGAACCGTCGGCGGATCGTCGCCCAGCATCGCGGCCGCCAGTCGGCGCGGCAGCAGGTCTCCGACTATCCGGCCGATGGTCGTGGTCGTCGCCTCGGCTTGCAGCCGACCGGCGAGGTCGGCGCCCGGGGCCAGGTCGATCGACAACGCCTGGCCGGCGTCGCGATAGCTCGAGATCTGCAACGCTGCCGGCCCCGACAGGCCCCGGTGGGTGAACAGCAGGTCCTCCTCGAACCGCGGCGCCGAGCCGCGCGGCGCCAGGCCGATCACCACCGGCAACGCCAGCCCGGAGAGGTCGCCGAAGCGGCTCCGCCAGGCTTCGTCGCAGGTCAGCGCGACCAGCCCGGGACGCGGCGCAATGGTGGCAAGCCCCAGATTGCGCGCGAAGGTCCAGGCGAAATCGCTGGCGCCGATGGCCGGTACCGAGAGTCCGCCGGTCGCGACGACGACGGCGCCGACCTCGGCCTGCAGGCCCGCGCCTTCGACCGTCCAGCGCCTGCCGGCCTCGGATGGTGGTCGGATGACAAGGCCGCGGACCGGATGGCGCAGGCGAACGCCGCCGGCCGCGCATTCGGCTGCCAGCATGGCGATGATCGCGTCGCTGCCCTGGTCGCAGAACAACTGTCCGCGATGCTTCTCGTGAAAACCGACCCGATGGGCACGAAGCAGCGCGAGGAAGTCGCGTGGCCGGTAGGCGCGGAGCGCGTGCCGGGCGAACCGCGGGTCTGACGACAGGAACCGGCGCTCGTCGTCGGCATCGAGATTGGTGAAATTGCAGCGACCGCCGCCCGAGATGCGGATCTTTTCGCCCAGCTTGACGGCGTGATCGACGAGCACCACCGACAGTCCACGCTGGCCGACGAGTGCCGCGCAGAACTGCCCGGCGGCACCGGCGCCGACCACGGCGACATCGAATCGTTCCATCCTGTCCGCGAGGACGCGCCCGCGGGCGCCAAGGGCGCCGATGATAGACTGCGTCGATGCGCGTAATCCGGATCGAGACTACCTGCGACGAGACCGGCGTGGCGCTCTACAGTACTCGCGACGGGCTGCTGGCGCAGCGGCTGCACTCGCAGGTGCAGATGCACGAACGCTATGGTGGCGTCGTTCCGGAACTGGCGTCGCGCGATCATGTCCAGCGCCTGGCGCCGATGATCGAGGCGACCCTGGCCGATGCCGGCCTCGACTTCGATGCCATCGACGGCATCGCCTACACCGAGGGACCGGGCCTGGCCGGCGCCCTGCTCGTCGGTGCGGCGCTGGCACGGTCGCTGGCCTTCGCGCTCGATCGGCCGGCGATCGGTGTCCACCACCTGGAGGGGCACCTCGTCGCCCCGCTGCTGGCCGATCGGCCACCGGCGTTCCCGTTCGTCGCCCTGCTCGTCTCCGGCGGGCACACGCAGTTGCTCGAAGCGCGCGCGCTCGGCGACTACCGGCTGCTCGGCGACACGGTCGACGATGCCGCCGGTGAGGCATTCGACAAGAGCGCGAAGCTGCTGGGACTGGGCTATCCCGGTGGGCCGGCGCTGGCGGCACTGGCCGCGCAGGCCCCGGCGCAGGCCCCAGCGGACGCCGTCGACCGCGGATCCCGGTTTCGTCTGCCGCGCCCGAAGCTGCGCGACGCCGATCTCGATTTCAGTTTCAGCGGCTTGAAGACCGCGGTGCTGACGCGCCTGCGCAAGGGCGTGGCCGCGAGCGATCGCCCGGCATTCGCCCGCGAGATCGAGCAGGCGATCACCGACGTGCTCGTGGCCAAGGCCGTGGCTGCCATCGAACGAACCGGGCGGACGCGACTGGTGATCGCCGGCGGCGTCAGCGCCAATACCGAACTGCGGCGCAAGCTCGATTGCGCGGCCGCGCGACTGCGGCGGACCCATCCCGAATTTGAGGTGTTCTATCCGCCGCCCGGGCTGTGCACCGACAACGGCGCGATGATCGCGCTCGCCGGGGCGCTGCGGCTGGCGGCGGGTGCCGGGCCACGGTCGCTCGACTTCGATGTCCGACCGCGCTGGCCGCTGGAATCGCTCTCTGCTCCCTGAGTACAGGTCACGGAGAGATCGAACCGTGCGCGACTTCGTCCGGACCCCGCCCCTGACTCGCCTGACTCGCCTGACTCGCCTGACTCGCGAAGGCGCCGCGGCCCGTGAGCCACGCTCCATCGAACGCAGGACATCGCTGGTCCGCGCGGCGGCGGCGATGACTGCCGCTGCGACGATCACCACTTCCGCCCGTAACGCCATGGCTCAGAATCCCGACCGTCGTCAGACCCCCGCACCTGGCGCTGCCGGCGAGCAATCGCCGGGCCGGGATCCCGCAAAGGCCGCGGCCGAAGCGGCGACGACTGGACGAACCGCGTCCGGAGCGGTCCGCGCGATGGCGACGCGACCGATCCCGTCGTCCGGCGAACGGATACCGGTGGTCGGCTGCGGGACCTGGCGCGGATTCGATGTCGCGGGCGACAGTGCCGAAGGACGCGAACTGGCAGGCGTGCTCGAGGCGCTGTTCGCGGCCGGCGGCTCGGTGATCGATTCGTCGCCGATGTACGGCCGCTCGGAAGCCGTCGTCGGCGACCTGCTCGCGGCTTCGGGTCAGCGCCAGCGCGCCTTCCTGGCCACCAAGGTCTGGACCCGCTCGAAATCGGCCGGGATCGGTCAGATGGAGGAATCGATGCGACGGCTGCAGGCGCGGCCGATCGACTTGATGCAGGTCCACAACCTCGTCGACTGGCAGACGCATCTGGCGACGCTTGCCGACTGGCGACGCGAGAAGCGGGTCCGCTACGTCGGCGTCACCCACTATCACGCCGGGGCGTTCGCCGAACTCGAACAGGTCATGCGGTCGCGTCCGGCCCCCGGCCGCCTCGATACCGTCCAGTTCAACTATTCGGTCGAGGCCCGTGAGGCCGAGGCGCGGCTATTACCGCTCGCGGCCGATTTGGGGATCGCGGTCATCGTCAACATGCCGTTCGGCGGCGGCGGACTGCTGCGTCAGTTGCGCGACCGGCCATTGCCGGGCTGGGCGGCAGACATCGGTTGCACGACCTGGGCGCAGGCGCTGCTGAAATTCGTCCTCAGCCATCCGGCCGTGACCTGCGTGATACCCGGGACCGGCAAGGCCGCGCACATGCGCGAGAACGCCGCTGCCGGCAGCGGCCCGCTACCCGACGACACGTTGCGCCGGCGAATCGCGGCCGACGCGGCCTGAGCGCCGGCGTCTACCGACCGCTCTCAACCGACAGGATCGCCGCCGGCCGTTGCCCGCTTGTCGCCGATCCGGCTTTCCTCGCCACGCAGCAGCTTGGCGATGTTGCCCCGGTGACGCCAGAGAAGGAGTGCGCTCATCGCGACCACCGGCCAGACGGTTGGACCGGTGCCGAACAGGAACACCCAGTACAGCGGTGCGAACACCGCCGCCACCAGCGCGGCCAGCGACGAGTAGCGGAAGAAGTACGCGATGATCAACCAGGTGGACACGACCGCCAGCCCATGCCATGGGGCGATGGCCAACAGCACGCCGGCCGCGGTGGCCACGCCCTTGCCGCCGGCGAAGCGATGGAACACCGGATAGAGGTGTCCGACGAATGCCGCCGCGCCGACCAGCATCACGCCGAGCGGATCGAGCCCGAGCACGCCGGCCAGTGCCCGTGCCAGCCAGACGGCCACCGCTCCCTTCAGGGTATCGCCGACGAGCGTCAGCAGCGCCGCCTTCCGGTTGCCGGAACGCAGGACGTTGGTCGCGCCCGGGTTGCCGGAACCATAACTGCGCGGATCGTCGAGACCCAGCGAACGGCTCACCAGGACGGCGAACGACACCGACCCGATCAGGTAGCCGGCCACCATTGCAATCACGAGTGTCATTCAGTGTCCCGTCGCGCGATTGCGAAAGCCATCTATCGCACGGCCCCGTCTCTGACCGGCAGCGCGCAGTCGACCGCCGTCGCGGCGAGCAGGTCGACGATCACCGGTGGTGGGATCTCGATCAGGAAGCCGCGTTGGCCCCCGTTGACCAGCAGCGTCTCGAGCGCCAGCAACCCGCGAGCGACGTGGACCGGCATCGTCTTGCGGGTGCCGAACGGCGAGATCCCGCCGATCCGGTAACCGGTGACGCGTTCGGCCAGCTCGGGCGCCGCCGGAGTGACGGTCTTGCAGCCGAGCTCGCGCGCCAGCTGCTTGAGCGCGACCGTGCAATCGCCGTGCATCAC
>JBEVJQ010000007.1:0-4201 GCA_040510055.1 Burkholderiaceae bacterium
CAAACCCAGTGTTTATGCGGATCTTTGGCGAAAAAATAGCCGTCGTTGGACGGCCTTGGACGATCTTCTGGCGGAGAGGGTGGGATTCGAACCCACGGTACGGTCACCCGTACGCCTGATTTCGAGTCAGGTACATTCGACCACTCTGCCACCTCTCCGGTACCGGGAAGCCGCGGTCAGCCGAGGATTATAGCGATCGGAGCCGCGAGCCCCGACGGCGCGCGAAGCCCGAGCCGAACGCAGTGTCCTCAGCGAGGCTCCAGGGCTCGCCGGGCCGCTCGCGCGACCGCCGCCGCATCGACGCCGAAGTACTCGCGCAGTCGCGCCCGCGTGTCGCTGCGGCCAAAGCCGTCGGTACCCAGCGTCAAGTACCGCCGTCCCTCCGGCAGCCAGGCGCGGATGCTCTCCGGCACTGCCCGGACGTAGTCCGTCGCGGCGACGATCGGGCCGCCGTCTCCCAGCAACGCGTGGATGTACGGCGACTGTCCGGGCTCGCGGCCACCGGTGTCGCCCGTCCCCTCACCGGTACCCTCGCCAGTCCCTTGTCCGGCGCCCCCGCCCGTCCCCTGGCCGGTGCGCTCGCCGTCGCCCCGGCGCGTGACTTCGCCGGCGCGATCGCCCTCGCATCCCAGGACGCGCCGCTGCCATTCGGCCCCGTCACGCGCCAGCTCGCTGAAGCTCGTAACGCTGATGACTTCGGTCGTGGTCCCGTCCGCGGCCAGTGCCTGCGCCGCCTTGATGACCTCGGTGAGGACCGCGCCCGAGCCCAGCAACGTGACGGCCGCGTCGCCATCCGCGGCGCCGTAGCGGCCGAATCGATAGGCGCCGCGGACGATGGCGTCGCGCCGCGCGTCGGTCAGTTCGAGCACCGGCTGCACATACGACTCGTTCATCATCGTCACGTAGTAGAACGCGTCGCGTTGCTCGACCATCATCTCGCGGATGCCGGCGTCGATGATGACGGCCAGTTCGCCGGCGAACGCCGGGTCGTAGGCACGGCAGTTCGGGATGGTCGCGGCCACGAGATGGCTCGAGCCGTCCTGGTGCTGCAGTCCTTCGCCACCGAGTGTCGTTCGGCCCGAGGTCGCGCCGAGCAGGAAGCCGCGCGGGCGCTGGTCGGCCGCAGCCCAAATCTGGTCGCCGACGCGCTGGAAGCCGAACATCGAGTAGTAGATGTAGAACGGCAGCATCGCGAAGCCGTGGACGCTGTAGCTCGTGGCCGCGGCCGTCCAGCTCGCGATGGCGCCGGCCTCGCTGATCCCCTCTTCGAGGATCTGGCCGTCCTGGGCTTCGCGGTAACTCAGCACCGAGCCGAAATCCTCGGGGGAATAGCCCTGACCGACATTCGAGTAGATGCCGACCTGCTTGAACAGGTTGGCCATGCC
Source organism: Burkholderiaceae bacterium (assembly GCA_040510055.1). Lineage (GTDB taxonomy): Bacteria > Pseudomonadota > Gammaproteobacteria > Burkholderiales > Burkholderiaceae_E > Lautropia. Next base: position 1,386 of record JBEVJQ010000007.1, read on the forward strand.
GAAGGTCCGCGCTTCGTCGGCAACGATCGGCACGATCCGCGGCCCCAGTTCGCGATCCTTGAGCAGCCCGCCCAGCATCCGCACGAACGCCAGCGTCGTGCTCATCTCGCGCTCGCCGGTCGCGAGCGCGAACTTCGCGTAGCGCTCCAGCGGCGGCGGGGTTACCGGCGCGCAATCGGCCCGTCGCCGCGGCATGTAGCCGCCCAGCGCCTGGCGCCGCTCGTGGAGGTAGCGAAGCTCGGGGCTGTCGTCGGCCGGCTTCAGGAATTTCAACGCCAGCGCCTCGGAGTCGGTCAACGGCAGGTCGAAGCGATTGCGATAGGCGATGAGGTCGGTCTCGTCGAGCTTCTTCTGGCTGTGCGTCGTCATCCGCCCCTGGCCGGCCGTTCCCATTCCGTAGCCCTTCTTCGTGTGGGCGAGGATCACGACCGGTTGACCCTTGTGGTCAACGGCGGCTGCATATGCGGCGTGGATCTTGACCGGATCGTGGCCGCCGCGCTTCAAGCGGTCGATCTGCTCATCGGTCATGCCCTGGGCGAGCGCGGCGAGCGCCGGATTCTGGCCGAAGAAGTTGTCGCGATTGAACCGGCCATCCTTGGCGGCAAAGGTCTGCATCTGACCGTCGACGGTCTGGGAGAAGATCTCGAGCAAGGCCTCGCCGCGATCGCGGGCGAACAACCCGTCCCAGTCGCTGCCCCAGACGAGCTTGATGACGTGCCAGCCGGCACCGTTGAACAGCTGTTCGAGCTCGTCGATAATCCGGCCGTTGCCGCGGACCGGGCCGTCGAGCCGCTGCAGGTTGCAGTTGACGACCCAGATCAAATTGTCGAGCCCTTCGCGTGCCGCCAGAGTCAGCGCGCTCATCGACTCGGGCTCGTCCATCTCGCCGTCGCCGAACACGCCCCAGACGCGGCGATCGCCGCAGTCGATCAGCCGCCGGTGCGTCAGGTAGCGCATGAAGCGGGCGTGATAGATCGAACTGATCGGACCGATCCCCATCGAACCGGTCGGAAACTGCCAGAAGTCCGGCATCAACATCGGATGCGGATAGCTCGGCAGCCCCCTTGCGTCGCGCGACGGCGCCGTCAGTTCCTGGCGGAAGTGCTCGAGGTCGCGCGTCGTCAGCCGCCCCTCGAGGAACGCGCGGACGTAGACCCCGGGCGCGCTGTGCGGCTGGAAAAAGACCAGATCTCCGTGCCGGGCGTGGTTCGCCCGATCGGCCCCTGCCGCGGGTTCGGGGTCGGCCCTGAAGAAGTGGTTGAACCCGGTCTCGAACAGGTCGGCGGCACTGGCATAGCTGGCGATGTGGCCGCCGAGTTCGCCGTAGGTCTTGTTGGCACGTGCGACCATGGCCAGCGCGTTCCAGCGCATCCACGACGCCAGCCGCTCCTCGATCGCCAGGTCACCGGGATAGATCGGCTGATTCTCGACGGCGATGGTGTTGAAGTACGGCGTCGCCAGGGCCGGACGCCAGCCGATCCGCCGCCGGCGGGCGACGTCGGCCAGCCCGTCGAGGATCTGCCGCGCGCGCGCCGGCCCGTGGCGCTCGACGAGCGAGGCGAACGCCTCGTGCCATTCCGCTGTCTCCTGCGGATCCGGATCGGGATTCATCTCCAACCGCGTCTCCTCGAATGCGTGCAGTCGCGAATGCGCGTTGCCGCAATGCGCGTGGCCGCACTGCGCGTGGCCGCACTGCGCGTTGCCGCGATGCGCGCTGCTGCGTTGCGCGCTGCTGCGTTGCGCGCTGCTGCGTTGCGCGTGGTCGCGAATGCGTCTCTCATGAGCAAGTGTCGTCCCGAGTATGCGCCGTCGTGATCTGCGTCGTCCGCGAGCGTGCCGGCGGCCGGATCGGGTCAGGTCCCGGTCGGCCCCAGGACATCGACTCCGCCGAGAAACGGGCGCAACGCGGCAGGAATACGGATCGACCCGTCGGCCTGCTGGTGGTTTTCCAGCACCGCGACGAGGCTTCGTCCGACGGCGAGCCCCGATCCGTTCAACGTATGCAGCCAATCGGGCTTGCCCTTGTCGCCGCGATAGCGGGCCAGCAGCCGTCGCGCCTGGAATGCCTCGCAGTTCGAGACCGACGAGATCTCGCGATAGGCCTGCTGGCCCGGCAGCCAGACCTCGAGGTCATAGGTCTTGGCCGCGGGGAAGCCCATGTCTGCAGTACAGAGCAGCATCACGCGATACGGCAGTTCGAGTGCCTGCAGGACGGCTTCGGCATGACCGACCATCTGCTCGAGGGTGTCGTACGAATGTTCGGGCATCGTCAACTGGACCATCTCGACCTTGTCGAACTGGTGCTGGCGAATCATCCCGCGCGTGTCCTTGCCGGCGGCGCCCGCTTCCGAGCGAAAACACGGCGTATGGGCCGTCAGCCGGATCGGCAGGCGGTCGACCGGGACGATCTCGTCACGATAGAAGTTCGTCAGCGAGACCTCGCTCGTCGGGATCAGGTACAGCGGGTCGGCGTCGCCGCGCGGGACCTTGAACGAATCCTCCTCGAACTTCGGCAGCTGGCCGGTACCCCGCATCGATGCCGGATTGACGAGGTAGGGGGTGGCGCACTCCTCGTATCCGTGACGGGTGGTGTGCAACTCGAGCATCAGTTGCGCCAGCGCGCGGTGCAGTCGCGCCACCGGGCCACGCATGACGACGAACCGCGCCCCCGACAGCTTGGCCGCGGTCTCGAAGTCCAGGCCCAGCGCCTGGCCGACAGCGACGTGATCTCCTGGTTCGAAGTCGAATGCACCGGGCTCGCCCCAGCGCCGGACCTCGCGGTTGTCGTCGGCCGATCGCCCCGTCGGGACCGACTC
>JBEVJQ010000008.1:0-7337 GCA_040510055.1 Burkholderiaceae bacterium
TGCTGCTGCTGCGAAACAAGGGGGTGCTGCGCGCCGCGCCAGGCCGTGGGCTGATCGTCGCGCCGCTCGATCTCGACTATGTCAAGAACCTCTACGAGCTTCGCGCCGTGATGGAAGGGCTGGCCTTCCTCAAGGCCGCCGAGCTGAACGCGGAGCAGGCCCGGCGCCATGGTCCGGCGCTGATCCAGAAGGGTCGCAAGGCGGTCAGGAGTCGTTCGGTGACCGCGATGATCGCCGCCGACCGCGAGTTCCATGACTTTTTCTACGAGCTCTCCGAGAACCCGCTGATCGCGCCGACGATGGAGGCCCAGTGGAGCTCGACCCAGCGTGTGATGGGGGAAGTGCTGCTGCGCGACGAGAAGCCGCGGGACATCTGGGACCAGCACGAGGCCCTGCTCGATGCCGTGGCAGCGGGCGACGGCGACACCGCCGAAAAGCTGGCGCGCCAGCACGTGATGCAGGCGGCTAACTTCATGATCGCCCGATTGCGGAGCCAGCGCCCGGCGGCGGCAGGGCCCGTCCGGGGGCGGCGGCGGACCGCAGCCTCCGTGGGCCAGGTCTGAGGGTCCGCGGCAGCGTCGCTGCGGATCCTGGTGCCCGAGATCGGAGTCGAACCGATACGACCGTGAGGTCGAGGGATTTTCTTACCACTTCGGCTTTCGCCGCCGCGTGCGTCGCTGACGCCGCGTTCGTGGTCTGGAGCACGCCTTCACCATTTCCGGCGGCCGATGATCCGATCGGCCGCGGCGACAGGTGCCCGCCGTCTGCTCTCTACACCTTCCGCCGCGCCCTGACCGAAGCGAATGGTCAGGAGACGATGGCTTGGCTCGGCGTCAACGCGACCGCAACGTGCGGCCAGGGCCTTCACCGAGTTTGACGGGTTACATCCGCGACGTTTCCGCCGCGGCGCTCAATCGCTGCAAGTCCCTTGTGTCTACCATTCCACCACTCGGGCACGGGTGCACGCACTCGCTGCCGACGGTGATTGTAAGCGGGCCCATTCGGACCTATGGCGGTGTGGCGGTGCTCGCCCGGATGGCATCGGGCTCCGCCGTGCCGAGCCAGGTCCAGAGGTCGTCGACTTTCTTGCGCGCGACCACGTCGATGACGGCCTCGATCCGGGACAGCGGAATCGCCTCGCCGGGGCTCCCGTCGGCGCTTTCGGCCACGACCGTACGCTGACCATCGAGCAGGCCGAAGGCGATCAAGTGAAGCGTACGGAACGGCTCCGGGGTCGACCCGGCCATCCTGGCGCGGATCGTCACGTCCACCGGGTGGCGCTCCTCGAGAGCGGTCCCGTCGACCGCCTGTCGCGACGGGCGCGCCGAGGCCGCAGTCGACTGCGGGACCGTCGGCGTCTGCAGGGCGCGTTCGCCGCGTTCGCCCCCGGTATCTGCTGCGAGGTCAGTCGGTGCCGCCGCGAGCGTCGGCACGTCCGTCGATTCCAACGCTGTCTCCGTTGGACGAAGCGCCGGCTCCCCGAACAGCCGCTTCTTCGGCTCGTTGTCGCCGCGTCTGCCGAAGAGGCTCGGCTTGCCCGGCGACCACTCCGCGGTGGCCGGGGAAACGAGCCGACCGCGGAGACGCAGGTAGCCCACGGTCGCCGCCGCGCCGATCAATACACCGATCAGCAACAAGACAGAGGCCATCATCGGTTGCATGAAATATTGGACGATATCCGACGGTAGCACGGGTCCCGACGGGAGCGTCCTCAGAGGACTGACAGAGCGCCGAGAAGCGAGGCCATCTGGCCGGCTGACGTCTGAATCACCGACTGCGGAAATACCGACTGCGGCGGGCCTGCAAGCTTCAACTAGGACCCGAGCCTCTCGATCGCCGGCCAGACGTTGTCCAGCATCCGTTGTTGAGCGCGCTCGTTGGGGTGGATCCGGTCGGACTGGAAGCGGCTCGTATCGTCGGCGAAACCGTCGAGCAGGAATGGCACCAGTACGGCACCGCGCTTGCGGGCCAGTTCAGGGTAGAGCGTGGCGAAGCGATCGGCATATGCCTTGCCGTAGTTCGGCGGCAGCATCATGCCGACGAGCACGGGGCGGGCGCCGGCCGCCTTCGCGGCGTCGATCATCCGGCCCAGGTTCGCTTCAGTCGTGCCCAGGTCCAGACCGCGCAGCGCATCGTTGGCGCCAAGCGCGATCACGACCACCGCCGGCCGATGGCGCTCGAGCAGCGCCGGCAGTCGCGACCACCCGCCCGCGGTGGTCTCGCCGCTGATGCTGGCATTGACGACGGTGGCGTTGCCACCGTTACCGGTGAAGTCTGTCCGCGACTGCGCGAGCCGCGCCTCGAGCAGGGCGACCCAGCCGCTGCCGCGGCGCAATCCGTACTCCGCCGACAGGCTGTCGCCGACGACGAGGATCCGGTTCTCGACGGCCGCTTTTGCAACGGCTTGGGTCGTGCCGGCTTGGGTCGTGCCGGCCTGGCTCGCGCCAGCCTGGTTCGCGCCAGCCTGGTTCGCGCCGGGGGTCGCCGGAGCGCCGCCTTGCGGTGCGGCGGTGGCCACCGATGTCAGCGACAACGCCATCGCTAGCACCAACGCCATTGCCATCGCTAGCGCCAACGTGACGGCCGGGGCCACTGCCACCGGCCGGCGCCGCCTGCCTACAATGCGCGGTCCGGTATCACCCCGTCCCGTCGAGCCTTCCATGCCGTTGATCCGTGTCCATCAACTGACCCGCAGCGTACCAGACGCTGGTCGGACCTTGACCATCCTCGATGCGGTGTCGTTCGAGATCGGCCGCGGCGAGACGGTGGCTATCACCGGGGCATCGGGGTCGGGCAAGTCGACCTTGCTCGGCCTGCTGGCCGGGCTCGACTCACCGACGACGGGAACAGTCGCGATCGACGGCCAGGATCTGTTCGCACTCGACGAGGACCATCGCGCGGCCTGGCGAGCGGCGCGTGTCGGCTTCGTCTTCCAGTCGTTTCAGTTGCTCGCCCAAATGACGGCGCTCGAGAACGTGATGCTGCCGCTCGAACTGGCCGGTCGCCGCGACGCCGACACCCGCGCGCGGACCCTGCTCGATCGAGTCGGCCTCGGTGCCCGGCTCGGCCACTATCCGCGGACGCTCTCGGGTGGCGAGCAACAGCGGGTGGCGCTGGCGCGCGCCTTCGCGCCGGCGCCGTCGCTGCTGTTTGCCGACGAGCCCACGGGCAGCCTCGACCACGCCACCGGCGAGCGGATCATCGACCTGATGTTCGACCTCAATGCCGAGAGCGGAGCGACGCTCGTGCTGGTGACGCATGACCCTGACCTCGCGACCCGCTGCGAGCGGGTGCTGACGATCGCCGAGGGACAACTGGTGGGCGATGTCCGCGCCGCCCGTGGCGGCGGCGTGCGCCCGGTGCCGGCCGCGGTCACTCCGGTGGCGGCTGCGGCTGCGCCGGTGGCGGCTGCGGCTGGCCCGATGGCGACGGCCGGCGACGATCCGGGCGCGGCGGGCGCTGGCGGTTCGGCCGCCGCAGCCGTCGATCAACCACCGGGACAGCCGCGCGTGTTGACGTAGAGCGCGTAGATCGACTGGCTCGCCGCCATGAACAGCCGATTGCGACGCTTGCCGCCGAAGCAGAGGTTGGCGCAGCGCTCGGGCAGCGCGATGCGGCCGATCGGCTCGCCACCGGGATCGAGCACCAGGACGCCATCGAGCGCCGGGTCGCCCATTCCCCAGCCGCACCAGAGATTGCCGTGGATGTCGACCCGGAGTCCGTCGGGGGTGCCGGCGCCGCAATCGCCGAACGACTGGCGCCCGCTGATCCGCGTCCCGTCGTCGCTGACGTCGTAGCGCAGCAGGTTCCGGGGCCGGGCGAGACTCTCGACGACATAGAGCTTGCTCTCGTCAGGCGAGAATGCCAGCCCGTTCGGTCCGTCGATGTCATCGGCCATCACGTGCAGCCGACCGTCTCGCGGGTCGAACCGGTAGAGGTTGGTGGGCAGTTCCTGCTCGGCGGGCTGGCCTTCGTAGTCGCCACGGAGGCCGAACGGCGGATCGCTGAACCAGACCGAGCCGTCGCTCTTCACGACCACGTCATTCGGCGCGTTCAGGCGCTTGCCGTCGTGGCGATCGGCCAGCACGGTGATCGTGCCGTCGTATTCGGTACGGGTCACGCGCCGCCCGAGATGTTCGCAGCTGACCAACCGGCCCTGGCGATCGCGGGTCAGGCCGTTGGCATTGTTCGACGGCTTGCGGTAGACGGAGACCCCGCCGGTCTCCTCGTCCCAGCGCAGGATCCGGTCGTTGGGGATGTCGCTCCACAACAGGCATCGGGCGTCGCCGAACCAGACCGGTCCTTCGGCCCACCGAAAGCCGGTGGCCAGCCGTTCGATGGCCGCCGATACCAGTCGCAATGAATCGAATTCCGTTGTCAGCGACTGCACCGCCGGATCGGGATAGTGAGTCGTCGGCGTCCATGGCGGCAGCGACCCGGCGTTGACCAGGGCCGAGGGCTGGATCCAGGCCGGATGTTGGGCAGTAGCCGGGAGAGGGTTCGTCACGCTGTCACTCCTGTCACGCTGTCACTCCTGCCTGTCACTGGGTGGCCTCGAAGCTCGATGCCATTTGCTTCTGCAACGGGCAGTTGTCGATCGGGTTCGTCGCTACGGTGTCGTCGCCGCTTGCCAGACGTAGGGCAACTGCTCGGCGATGGAGCCTGCCGGAGAGCCGACATCGCCCGCGATGGCCGCCTGCCGATCGGCCGCAGCACCATGAGCCCAGACGCCGAGGCAGGCCGCCCGCGCGATCGGCATCTGTGCGGCCAGCGCGCCAATGATGCCGGCGAGGACGTCGCCGGTACCGGCCGTGGCCAGCACCGGGCCGCCACTGCCATTGATCGCCCAGTGGCCATCGCGGTCGGCTACGACGGTGCCGGCGCCCTTCAGCACGACGGTGGCGCTCAGCCGGGTAGCGAGCCTCGTCGCCGCCGCGATCCGGTCGCCCTGGACAGTAGCGGCATCGCTCGCGAGCAGACGCGCGGCTTCCAGGGGGTGGGGTGTGAGCACGGTGGCCAGTTCACGCGTCATGCGTTCTCGCACCGCGTCGGCCAGCGCACGGTCCGACGCGACCAAGGTCAGGGCATCGGCATCGAGCACCAGCGGCGCGTCGACGCCGACGACCTCCTGCAACCAGCGGCGGGCGTCGCCATCGAGGCCCAGCCCGCAGCCCGCGATCACGACGTCGAACCGTCCCAGTCCAGAGGCCTGCCAGCGCCAGCGCATGATCTCCGGCCGCATGGGATCGACCGGCGCTTCGTCAATGCCCGGCGCGGCCTGCACCGCAATCGACACCTTGCCCGCGCCGGCTGCTACTGCGCCACGAGCGGCGAGTCGCGCGGCGCCCTGCATTCCAAGGCGACCACCGACGACGAGGATGTCGCCATGGCTGCCCTTGTGAGAACCGGTGAGTCGTGGCGGCACCCACGGGGCCGCGCACTCGGCATCGACCAGGTAGCCGTCGGCAGTCTGCGATTCGGTTCCACCGCCGGCGGTAGGCTGCAGGGCGGCGATCCGGATCCGGCCGGCTGCCTGGACCCCGGCGCCAGTGCGCAGTCCGGGCTTGTCGCCGATCATCGTCACCGTTGCGTCGACGTCCAGCATCGGCGCGTCGGTGTCCCCGGACGCCGCGCCGCGATCGGCATCGAGGCCGCTCGGTACATCGATTGCCAACAACCGGAAGGACTCCGGCCACGCCTGCCGGAGTTGCCGGAGACGATCGAACAACACGGCGAACTCGGACGTCAGCGACCTTGTCAGGCCGATGCCGAACAGCCCGTCGATGACGAGGACACCCGGGGCCGAGCGGATGGACGGTGGACGACCGAGGGGATCCGCCGGGCCCGCGGCAATGAACGATGATTCATCATCGGATGCGACGGCGGCGAACGACGGTTCCGCGGCGCCCATGACTGATGACAGCGCGGCGATCGGCCGCGGTTGCCACTTGGTCCAGGCGCGGGCTGCGTCGGCCGGACGCGGTGCCCGGTCGCGGATCGCAGCAATGCCGAATGCGTCGACCCGATAGCCTCGGTCGAGCAGGTAGAGGCCCGCCAGTAGCGCATCGCCGCCGTTGTTGCCGGGGCCGACGAGCAATGCCACGCGAGCCGGTGCCGGCAACTGCCGCAGGATCCTGCCCGCTTCGTCCGCGACCGCCAGCGCGGCCCGGCTCATCAGCTGGCCGGGCTCCAGTCCGTGCTGCAGCAGCTCCTCCGCGTGGCGGACCGAGGCCACGCGGTAAAGACCATGGGGGTGGTGACCCCCGTGCTGGGGCGCGGTCACCGGCCTGCGGCGGATAACCGCGCGAGCGTGAGGCCGTCGAGATCGATCTCGGGATCGTCACCGCTCGCCAGCGCAGCAACCACCCGGGCACAGCCGCAACTCATCGTCCAGCCGGTCGAGCCGTGACCGATGTTGATCAGCAGCCCATCGATGGCGGTCCTTCCCAGCAACGGGGGTCCGTCGGGCGTCATCGGCCGCGCGCCGACCCAGTACCGCGCCTTCGAGAAATCGATCCCGGGTCCGAACCAGTCGTCGGCGACGCGACGCAGGGTGGCCAGCGCCGATTCGCGCAGCTTCAGCTTCGGTCCGCCGAATTCGGCCGTCCCGGCAACGCGCAGCCGTGACCCGAGCGGTGTCAGTGCCGTCTTGTAGGCTTCGTCCATCACGGCCATCGACGGCAACCGCGGCGCGGCGCCGGCAGCGGAAGCGGTTCGGGGGCCGGCGTCGATGGTCGCCGAGTAGCCCTTGACCGGATAGATCGGCACCCGGATACCGAGTTTGCTCAACAGTGCCACGGATCCATTGCCGGCACAGATCACGACCGAGTCGACGTCGATGGTGTTCGGCTCGGCCAGCCGGCGGCGGGCGTGGATCAGGCCCCTGACGCGGTTGCCGTCACGACGGATGGCGACGATCTCGACGCCGTGGCGAAACTCGACCCCGCGCGCAACCGCCCGTTCGGCCAGCAACTGGCAGAACCGCTGGCAATCTGCCGACTCGTCGTCGGGCAGATGCAGCCCGCCGGCCAGTGGCGCGTCCCGCGAGAGCGCCGGCTCGAGTGCCCGAGTCGCGGCCGCGTCGAGCAGCCGGTAGCCGATTCCCTGTTCATCGAGCATTGCCCGGCCCGGCTCATTCAATTCCACTTCGGCCTCGCTGCGAAACAGCATCAGGTAGCCGCGCCGGACACTGTCGTCGATGCCAGTCGTGGCGCGCAGCTCGCGCAGGGCATCGCGACCGAGCCGCGCGATCCGTTGCATCCGGGCGCGATTGCGCCGATAGCGATCGGGACTGCATTCAGCCAGCCACCGGGCAAGCCAGCGCCATTGGGCCGGAT
>JBEVJQ010000009.1:0-4140 GCA_040510055.1 Burkholderiaceae bacterium
GGCCGATGGCGGCTTGCGGATCGCGCCCCAACTGGTGGCCACCGGATCGTGCGGCGCGATCCACGGTGCGAGCAGCGCGACCAGGATGAAGAAGACGACCACGACCAGGCCGGCCATCGCCAGCCCGCGGCGGCCGAACTTGCGCAGCGCCAGGACGGCCGGGGTCGCTGGCGCGCTCACGCCCGCAACCGCGGATTGACGACGACGTAGGCGATGTCGGCCAGCAGGTTCAGCAGGATATAGGACGTGCCGGTGACGAGCACCACGCCCTGGACGACGGCATAGTCGCGATTGAAGACCGCATCGACGATCAGCTTGCCGAAGCCGGGGATGGTGAAGATCTGTTCGGTCAACACGGCCCCCGACAGCAGCGTCCCCAGCTCCAGTGCGCCCAATGTGATCACCGGCGTCAGCGCGTTGCGCAGCGCGTGTCTCAGGATCACCTTGCGCGGCGCCAGGCCCTTGGCGCGCGCGGTGCGGACGTAGTCCGAGCGCAGCACCTGCAGCATCGCGCTGCGCGTGTGGCGCATCAGGACCGCGGCGATGTTGTTGCCGAGGACGAACGCCGGCAGGATCATCGCCTTGAGGTTGCCCACCGGGTCGACCCACGGTTCGACGTAGCCCGAGGCCGGCAGCCAGCCGAGATGGACGGCGAACAGCAGGATCAGCAGGATCCCGAGCCAGAAGTTCGGCGTCGACAACCCCCAGAGCGCGAATGCGTTGGTAACAAAATCCCAGGCCGTTCCCTGCTTGACGGCCGAGACGATCCCGGCGGGGATACCGATCAGCATCGCGATCATCATGGCCAGCACGGCGAGTTCGATCGTCACCGGCAGCTTCTGCACGATGAGCTGCAGCACCGGTTGCTGGTTGCGGATCGACTCGCCCAGGTCGCCGGTCAGGACGCCGCCGACCCAGTACAGGTAGCGGATCGGCAGCGGCTCGTCCAGATGGAGCTTTTCGCGCAAATAGGCGATGACGTTCGGATCCTGGTCCTCGCCGGCCAGCACCACGGCCGGATCGCCGGGCAGCAGTTGCTGCAGCCCGAAGATCAGCATCGTGACGAACACCAGTGTCGGAACGATCGTCGCAATCCGTCGGACGAGAAAGGCGGACACGGTCAGTTGGCCAACCGCAGGCCGTCGACGCGGAGCAACCCGTCGGGCAGTTCGCGGACCCCGGTGAGCCTGCGGTCGAACGCCCACAGCCACTTGCGGTGGTAGAGGTAGACGATCGGCCGCTCTTCGAGCACGCGGTCGGCGATCTGGCCGAAGGTCTTCAAGCGCTCGTCGGCCTGCGACTGGCTGCGCTGTCGATCGAGCAGCGCATCGAGTTCCTTGTCGCAGATCCCGGCATAGTTCAGCGGCTGCTTGCAGGCGTCGAAACTGTAGAGGTTGCCGTCCGGGTCGGCGCGGCCGCTCCAGGCAAGGACGTAGGCCTCGAAGTCGCCCTTGTCGGCCAGGTTCAGCGAGCTGGCGAATTCGGTGGCCTGGATCTTCACGTCGAAGCCGGCCTCGCGCGCCATCGCCTGGACCACCTGGGCGACCTTCTGCGCATCGGAGGTCGTCGGCGTCATCAGCGTGAAGCCCGGATTGGTGACGCCGGCCTCCTTCAGTAGCGCCTTGGCGCGGGCGACGTCGCGCTTCGGGACCGGCCGATTCTTCGCGTAGAACGGGTTGGCCGGTGCGACCCACTGGTTGCCGGCGACGGCCTCGCCATCCATCACCACCTGGACGATCCCGTCGCGGTCGAGCGAGAGCTCGAACGCCTCGCGCACGCGGGCATCCTTGCCGAGCGGATTCTGCTGGGCGCGGTCGCTCTTGCCGATGTTGATCGTGATCCCCTGGTAGCCGATCTCGGTGAACGCCGCGGTACGGAACCGGGCCTCCTTGCGCAGCGCCGCCATGTCCGACGAGGCCACGCGCTCGATGAAGTCGAACTGCCCGGACTTGAGGTTGGCGAGCCGTACCGTCGCATCGGGTACCGGCGTGTAGACGACGCGGTCGAAGTGGACCCGGTCCTTGTTCCAGTAGTTCGGATAGCGCTCGAGGACGATCCGGTCCTGGGCGACGCGCTCGACGAAGCGAAACGGGCCCGAGCAGACCGGCTGGTTGCTGAAGCCCTCGCCCGACGCCTTGGCTGCCTTGGGCGAGACCATCATGCCGGCGCGATCGGCAAGCGCGGCCAGCAGCGGCGAGAACGGTGCCGACAGGTTGAACTTGACGGTCTGGGCGTCGACGACCTCGACGCCGTCGACCGGCCGCAGTTCGCCGCTGCGGTTCGAGCCCTTCATCGTCTTGTGGCGATCGATGTTGTACTTGACTGCCTCGGCATCGAACGGCTCGCCGTCGTGGAACGTCACCCCCTGGCGCAGTTTCAGCGTCAGCGCCTTGCCGTCATCGGACCACTGGTGATCGGTAGCCAGTTGCGGGACGTAGCCGAGCTTCTCGTCGATGTCGATCAGCTTGTCGCAGAGCGCGGCGAACACGATCCGGCCGACGAACGTCCGGGCCCGCGTCGGGTCGAGCAGGTCCGGATCTTCGGCCAGGCCGACACGGAGGGCTCGACCCTGGGGCTGGGCCTGGGCAGGCGGCGCGACGAGTGCGCTGCCCAGGACGGCGGCCAGGACCAGTGACGGCAGCGCGGACCGCAGCGACACGGACGACGGCGACGCGGATGACAGCGACGCGGACGAGTTCAGCGCAGAAGTGCCGGGCGCAGCCAGGGACTGGGTGGCACGGTCACGGCGATAGCGGAGCAGGCGTGGAATCATGGTCGTGTGGCCTCCGGGGCGGCGGGTGGAACGGGGTCGATGGCCGAAACGTCGATGGAGGGATCGGAACCGGATGCGAGGTCGGATCCGGCTTCGGGTTCGGGATCTGGATCGGGATCGGGCGCGATGAAGGCCTGCTGGAGCCGCTCGAGGCGACGGGCGAGCAACGGATCGCGCCGCGTCGTGACCGTGGCCATCGACCGCATCACCAGTTCGTCGGCGAAGTGGCAGGCGGCGCGGTGGTCGCCATCGCCATCGGCCGCCGGCTCGAGCCGCGGTTCCTCGATCCGGCAGCGGTCGCGCGCATGACGACAACGGGTGTGGAAGCGGCATCCCGGTGGTGGCGACGACGGGCTGGGGATGTCGCCTTCGAGCAGGATCCGCCGCCGGCCGCCGACCGTCTGCTCCCCGTCCGCGACCGTCGCCGTCGCCCGCGGCTCGGGGCGCGGTACGGCATCGAGCAGCGCCTGGGTGTACGGGTGGCGCGGCGTTGCGAACACCGCGTGCTTGTCGCCGATCTCCACGATCCGCCCGAGGTACATCACTGCCACGCGCGTCGCGATGTGACAGACGACGGCCAGGTCATGGGCGATGAAGACATAGGACAGCCCCAGTCGCTGCTGCAGCGACATCAGCAGGTTCACGACCTGCGCCTGGACCGAGACGTCGAGCGCCGAGACCGCCTCATCGCAGACGATCAGCCGCGGCTCGACGGCCAGCGCGCGGGCAATGCCGATCCGCTGGCGCTGTCCGCCGGAGAACTCGTGCGGATAGCGGCGCGCATGTTCGGGCGCGAGGCCGACGGTGCGCAGCAGCTCGGCGACGCGGGCGCGGACGGCGCTGGTGCCGGTCGCTATCCGGTGGAGGCGCAGCGGCTCGGCGAGGATCGAGCCGACCGTCATCACCGGATTCAACGACGAGTACGGATCCTGGAAGATGATCTGCAGCGCCCGGCGCCGGGCGCGGAGCCCGGCGGCATCGAGTGTCGCGAGGTCGTCGCCTTGGTGACGGACGACGCCGGCCGTGGGCTCGATCAGCCGCAGCAGGAGCCGACCCAGGGTCGACTTGCCGCAGCCGGACTCGCCGACGACACCCAGCGTCTCGCCGGCCCTCACCGTCAGGTCGACGCCGTCGACCGCCCGCACCACGGTGGCCGAGCGCGAGAACAGGTGACGACGGATGGTGAAGTGGCGGACCAGCCCTTCGGCGCGCAGCAGCGGCTCCGAAACCACCGCCCGGGTCATCGCGCGGCCCGCACGGCGAGACGATCGGGCTCGAGCGGCGCCCGGCGACAGGCCGACAGCGCGACGGCGGGCCTCGCAGCGCCGGCAGCCGTCGTTGCGCCGGCAGCCGTCGTTGCGCCGGCA
>JBEVJQ010000010.1:0-3299 GCA_040510055.1 Burkholderiaceae bacterium
GGACCTGCGCGGTCGACTCGGGGACGGTGGTCACGGCGCTGCGCGGCGGCGTGGGGGAATTCGTCGTCCCCAACCCGGTCGTGGTGCGGGGGTACGCAGACGGGGACGCGGGCCGCGTTCGGGTATTGGTCCCCCCGCCCCACTACCCGTTGGGGGCCGCCGGCTTCGCCGACGCCGCCGCGCAGCGCCGTGACCACCGTCCCCGAGTCGACCGCGCAGGTCCGCTCGATGCCGGTACCCACCAGCGGTTTCTCGGGCCGCAGGCACGGGACCGCCTGACGCTGCATGTTCGAACCCATCAGCGCGCGGTTGGCGTCGTCGTGCTCGAGGAACGGGATCAGCGAGGCGGCGACCGAGACGATCTGCGACGGCGCGACGTCGATGTACTCGATCCGGTCGGGCGCGACCAGCTGGGTCTCGCCGTTGATCCGGACCGAGACCAGGTCTCCAGTCAGCGTGCCGCTCGAGTCGACCGCGGCGTTGGCCTGGGCGATCACGTAACGGCCTTCTTCGATCGCCGACAGGAAATCGATCTGGCTGGTCAGCTTGTTGTTCTCGACCTTGCGGTAGGGCGTCTCGAGAAAGCCGTATTCGTTGAGCCGCGCGTAGAGGGCCAGCGAATTGATCAGGCCGATGTTCGGGCCCTCGGGCGTCTCGATCGGGCAGACGCGGCCGTAGTGCGTGGTGTGCACGTCGCGGACCTCGAAGCCCGCCCGCTCGCGCGTCAGGCCGCCCGGTCCCAGCGCCGAGACCCGCCGCTTGTGGGTGATCTCCGACAACGGGTTGGTCTGGTCCATGAACTGCGACAGCTGGCTCGAGCCGAAGAACTCGCGGATCGCGGCGCTGATCGGCTTGCTGTTGATCAGGTCGTGCGGCAGCAGATTCTCGGTCTCGGCCTGGCCCAGGCGCTCGCGCACGGCCCGCTCGACGCGGACCAGCCCGGCGCGGAACTGGTTCTCGGCCAGCTCGCCGACGCAGCGCACGCGGCGATTGCCGAGGTGGTCGATGTCGTCGATCTCGCCCTTGCCGTTGCGCAGGTCGACCAGGATCTTGATGACATCGACGATGTCTTCGTCGCCGAGCGTCATCGGGCCGGTGGGATCGTCACGGTTGACGCGGCGATTGAACTTCATCCGGCCGACCTTCGACAGGTCGTAGGTGTCGGCGCTGTAGAACAGGCGGTTGAACAACGCCTCGACCGCGTCCTCGGTCGGCGGCTCGCCGGGACGCATCATCCGGTAGATGGCGATCCGGGCCGAGATCTGGTCGGCCGCGTCGTCCTGGCGCAGCGTCTGCGAAATGTATGGACCGGCATCGAGGTCGTTGGTGTAGAGCGTGCGGATCGACTTGACCTCGCCCTCGCGCAGCCGGCCGACCAGGTCCTCGGTCAACTCTTCGTTGGCCTTGGCCAGCACCTCGCCGGTATCGGGGTCGACGACGTCGTGCGCCAGCATCCGGCCGACGAGGAACTCCTCGGGGACCGAGATCTGCGTCAGGCCGGCCTCTTCCATCTCGCGGATGTGGCGGGCGTTGATCCGCTTCTCCCTGGAGACGATGACCTTGCCGCTCTTGTCGTTGATGTCGAAGCGGGCCAGTTCCCCCTTCAGGCGATCGGGGACGAGGGTCATCAGCGCGCCCTCGTTCATCAGCTGGAACTCGTCGAAGACGAAGAATTCCTTGAGGATCTGCTCGGGCGTCATGCCGATCGCCTTCAGCAGGATCGTGACCGGCATCTTGCGCCGGCGATCGACGCGGAAGTAGAGGATGTCCTTGGCGTCGAACTCGAAGTCCAGCCATGAGCCGCGGTAGGGAATGATCCGCGCCGAGAACAGCAGCTTGCCCGAGCTGTGGGTCTTGCCGCGGTCGTGCTCGAAGAACACGCCCGGCGAGCGGTGCAGCTGCGAGACGATGACCCGCTCGGTGCCGTTGACGATGAACGAGCCCGTGGTCGTCATGAGCGGGATTTCGCCCATGTAGACCTCCTGCTCCTTGACCTCCTTCACGGTCGGCTTGCTGGCCTCGCGGTCCATGATGACCAGCCGGACCTTGGCGCGCAGGGGCGCACAGTACGTGAGACCGCGCTGCTGGCACTCCTTGACGTCGAACGCCGGGTTGCCGAGCGCGTAGCTCACGAACTCGAGCCGCGCCATCTCGTTGTGCGACTTGATCGGAAAGATCGACTGGAAGGCCGCCTGCAGACCTTCCTCCTTGCGACGGTCACCGGCCGTGCTGGCCTGGAGGAAGGCGGTGTAGGACTCGAGCTGGGTCGCCAGCAGGTACGGGACCTCCTGGACGACGCGGCGCTTGCCGTAGCTCTTGCGAATTCGCTTCTTTTCGGTGAACGAGTAGGACATGGACTCTCCGTGGGACATCCGGGTCACGAACCGGATCGGGAATGCGGGCAGTGGGGGAAGATCGGCAAACGCCAAATCCCTGCGCGATCCGGCGTCGGGCGGACACCAGATCGAGCAGGGACTCGGAAAACAGCGGGGTGGCCGAGCCTAGATGGGGTCGGTCCGCCGCCGGTCAAGCGGTGGGCAGGAAGTGGGATCGCCGCGCCGGCAACCCCGATTCCGGCAGAGAGGGTCACCGCGGGCGCGACCCCGTTTCGATCCAGGGACGGGGGCCGCGAGGCCCCCGACACCGGTTGGCAGTCCAATGTCTTACTTGACCTCGACCTTGGCGCCGACGTCCTCGAGTTGCTTTCTCAGTGCATCGGCGTCGGCCTTGCTGATGCCTTCCTTGACCGCCTTGGGCGCACCGTCGACCAGGTCCTTGGCTTCCTTCAGGCCCAGCCCCGTGTTCGCGCGCACGACCTTGATCGCTTCGACCTTCTTCTCGCCGGCGGCCAGCAGCATGACGGTGAATTCGGTCTGCTCTTCGACCGGGGCCGCCGCGGCGCCGCCCGCACCCGGCGCCGCCACGGCCACGGCAGCCGCCGCGGCCGACACGCCGAACTTGTCTTCCATCATCTTGATCAGTTCGGACAGTTCCAGCACGGACATGCCCGCGATCGCGTCGAGGATTTCGTCCTTGTTCAATGCCATTTCATCAACTCCAGTTCGATTGCTTCGGTGCCGGCGGTGTCGCCGGATTCATCGGTCCGTCGGTTCCCGTCGCCTTCCGGCCGGGTGTGTCCATCGGTCAGCCGGCCGGCGTCTGCTCTGCCTTCTGGTCACGTACGGCAGCGAGCGCCCGGACGAACTTCGACGGCACCTCGTTCAAGGTGCGGACGAACTTCGCGACCGGCGCCTGCATCGTGCCCATCAGCATCGACAGCAGTTCATCGCGCGAGGGCA
>JBEVJQ010000011.1:0-2554 GCA_040510055.1 Burkholderiaceae bacterium
AGCGACGCTAGCGCGCGGCGCTCGGCCCGGATTGCGCGGCGAACGTGACCTTGGCCAGGCCGGCGACACGGGCGGCCTCCATGACGTTGATGACCGATTGGTGCGTGGCGCCGGCATCGGCATAGATGACGACGATCGGGTCCTTGCTGCCAGAGGCGGCCTGACGCAGTTGGCTGCCGAACGAGAGCGCATCGCGGTAGGCTGCGCCGCGCTTGTCGATGGTATAGCGGCCGTCGGTCGCCACCCCGACCACGATCTCGGTTGGCCGCTCGGCCGGCCGTTCGGCGCCGGCCGTGGGCAGGTTGACCTGCAGTTCGCTGTACTTCGAGAACGTGGTCGAGACCATCAGGAAGATCAGGATCACCATCAACACGTCGATCAACGGGATGAAGTTGATTTCCGGGTCTTCGCGCCGGACCGCGCGCCGGAAATTCATCGCCGCAGCCCCTTCAGACTGTCGACCAGCCGCAGCGACTGCCGCTCCATCTCGACGAGGAATCCGTCGACCCGGCCGCGATAGATCCGGTAGGCGATCAGCGCCGGAATCGCGACCCCGATCCCGAGTGCGGTGTTGTAGAGCGAGACCGAGATGCCGTGGGCGAGCTGGGCCGGATTGGTGCCGGAGGCGCTCTGCGATCCGAAGATCTCGATCATCCCGATCACGGTGCCGAACAGTCCCAGCAACGGCGAGACCGTGGCGAGCGTCCCGAGTGCCGGCAGGAACCGTTCGAGGTCATGGGCGACGGCGCGGCCCGACTCCTCGAGCGCCTCCTTCATCAGCTCGCGCGGCTCGTTCTCGTGGCGGAGCCCATCGGCGAGCACCCGACCGAGGGGCGACGAGCGTTCGATCCGCAGGATCATCTCGCCCGAGAGCTGGCGGTTGCGGTGCAGGTTGAGGATCTCCTCGAGCGCCCCCGCTGGCACGATCCGCTGGCGGCGCAGCGACAGGGCCCGCTCGACGATCAGGGCGACCGTGACGAACGAGGCGATGATCAGGAACCAGATGGGCCAGCCGGCGGCCTGGACGATGGAAAGCAAAGCGCAACTCCGGTTTCGGGCAAGGCCGGCGCAAGTCACCGAGCCGCGGATTGTCGAATTTTCCGACCATGACCGGCAAGTCGGCCCAACAGAGCGACGAACGGTGGCCGACGCTGTGCTTTCCGCGACCGCCGCCCGATTCCGGGGCTGTGGACAACTCTGTGGAGACCTTGCGTCGGGCCGCGTAATTACTAGCTTGCAGGCCTTCCGACGGTCGTGGCGAAGCGTCGACCAAACCGACAAAAAGGTATACGATTCAAAAGCTTACCTGAATTCGGCCGGTGATGGCATAGCGCACCCCAACGCCGATTGTCAGCGCCGTGTCAAGTGGAATTTTGTGGACAGATCGCTTTTCCCCAACGACTCGCTGACTCCGGGGCTTTGGGACCCGGCGACCGCTGATCGGCCGCAGCCGCCGGCCGCGGCACCAGCGCGCCCGGCCGCCGCGCCGGTGATCACGGTCTCGCAGCTGAATCGCGAGGCCGCGCGACTGTTGCAGGGAGGCCTCGGACGGCTCTGGGTCGGCGGCGAACTGTCGAACGTCACGCGCGCGGCCAGCGGCCATTGGTACTTCACGCTCAAGGATTCGCGGGCCTGCGTGCGTGCCGTGATGTTCCGGGCGGCAGCGGCCCGGGTCGCATTCGCCCCGGCTGAAGGGATCCAGGTCGAAGTGCTGGCCGCGGCCGGGCTCTACGAGGCCCGGGGCGACTTTCAGCTCACCGTCGAGCGGATGCGCGAGGCCGGTGCCGGCGACCTCTATCGCCAGTTCGTCCGGCTCAAGGAGCGGTTGCAGGCCGAAGGGCTGTTCGAGGCCGGTCGCAAGCGGCCGCTGCCGGCACGGATCAGGCGTGTCGGGCTCGTGACCTCGCCGCGCGGCGCGGCCGTGCACGACGTCCTGGCGACACTTCGGGCGCGCGCCCCGCGACTCGACGTGATTCTCTATCCGGCCGCGGTCCAGGGCGAGCGTGCGCCGATGGAATTGATCGCCGCGCTCGATGCGGCCGAGTCGCGGCGCGAATGCGAGGTACTGCTGCTGGTTCGCGGCGGCGGCTCGATCGAGGATTTGTGTGCCTTCAACGATGAGCGGGTCGCGCGCCGCGTGGCCGCCGCGGCGCTGCCGATCGTCTGTGGCGTCGGCCACGAGAGCGACTTCTCGATCTGCGACTTCGTCGCCGACCTGCGTGCGACCACGCCGACGGCCGCTGCCGTGGCCGTGAGCCGCGACCGCAAGGCCGACCTGGTGATCGTCGGCCGGCTGGCGTTACGGCTGCGAACGACCGCGCGGTCGCGCCAGCAGGCCGGCGAACAGACGATCGATCTGCTCGCCCGGCGCCTGCGTCCGCCACGCCGGCAACTGGCCGACCACCGGCTCGCGCTGGCCCACCTCGCGCGCCGCTTGAAAGGCGCGCACGATCGCGGTCATCGCACCCGCGAGGCCGCGCTACGGCTGCACCACGTTCGCCTCTGCCTGCCGATGGTCGACGCGGCCGGGGCCCGCCTCGACGGCCTGGCCGCG
>JBEVJQ010000012.1:0-5209 GCA_040510055.1 Burkholderiaceae bacterium
CAGCCAGGCGATGTCGACGCCGAACAGCAGCGCCACGATCAGGAACGCCAACGCCTGCAGCACGGAGAGGAAGGCGCCGGCGAGCAGCTTGCCGAACAGGAGGATGCCGCGCGGCAGGGGCGCTGTCAGCAGCAGCCGCATCATCCCCATCTCGCGGTCGTAGACCATGGCGAGGCTGGACAGCATGCCGTTGAAGAGCAGCACCATTCCGACCAGGCCCGGTGTCAGGTAGACCTTGTACTCGACGTAGGTCTGGTACGGCGGGATGATCGAAATGCCGAACACGTTCTGGAAGCCGGCGGCGAACACGATCAGCCACAGCGCCGGCCGGACCACCGAAGAGATCAGCCGGCCTGGCTGGCGGACGAACTTGTGCGTCTCGCGCCCGACGATGGCCACCAGTGCCGGGATGACATGACCGAACAGGCCGCGGCGGCGTTCGATTCGCGGCAAGCCCTCGCCACCGACTGGCGCGGTCGCGGTCGTAGCGGCGGCGGCTGCCTGGGCCATCGACGTTGTCATTTCACCAGTCCCTTGCAGGCCGATTCGGGTTGATCGAAACCGAGCGTGTCCAGCACGTCCTTCTGGTGGAGAAACCCTTCGAACGGGGCCATTCCGGCGAT
The DNA here is from genome assembly GCA_040510055.1 of Burkholderiaceae bacterium. Lineage (GTDB taxonomy): Bacteria > Pseudomonadota > Gammaproteobacteria > Burkholderiales > Burkholderiaceae_E > Lautropia. The sequence goes on from JBEVJQ010000012.1 coordinate 624, forward strand.
CCCGCTGCCGTAGCCAAGGAATACCGGCTGGCGCAATTGCTGGTCCCATGGCCGGAAGCCGAGACGGCTGCCCTTGAAGCCGTCGAGGATGGTCTTGTCCGAGCGCAGAAGTTCGCGCAGCGCCGTGGGCGACTGATCCCTGCTCTCGACCAGCGCGTGGGCGATCGCCTTGGCCGACATCCAGGTCGACCAGTCCCAGTCCGACATCGGGCGGCCGTTGGCCTTGACGAACCGCCGCGACAGTTGCGGCGCACCGAAGCGCTCGAACCGCGGGTGCCAGGTCTGGGCGACGACGCCGTCGCTGCCGAGGACGGGGCGTGGCAGGACGGTGCGGAACGGCACTTCGCGGGCGAACTCGCCGTCGGCATCGATGACCAGCACGGCGTCGTAGTCGGCATTGGCCGTCAACAGCGCGACGTTGCCGAGGTCGCGTTCGCGCGGGTCGTTCGACAGTTTGAACGGTCGCGTGGCGACGGTCTTCAGTCCGAATTTGCGCAGCGACGCGGTGTAGGCCTTGCCCATCTCCTGGTCCGCGGGCTCCGGCCCCTGCAGCACCAGCACGCGCGACCAGCGCCGCGCGCCGAGCAGCTGGGCGATGGCGTCGGCCCGCATCCGCTGGTTCGGCGTGACATGAAACACCCGCGGGTGGCAGTCGGCGCCGCGCAGGCCGTCGTCGATTGCCGTGGCGTTGAACAGCAGCGGGGCGCGCTCGCCCTGCGCCTGGCCATGGCGCGCCAGCGCGACCACCCAGTCGGCCGGCAGGTCGGTGATGATGGCCGGCACCCCCGCCGCGGTCCATTCGTCGAGCTTGCTTCGCGCGCCATCGAGGTCGGCGACTTCGACTGCATCGAGGCCGGCCTTCAGGCCATGGGCCTGCAAGGCGAAGGACGCTTCCTCCAATCCGAGTTTCGCGCCCGGCAGCGGCCGGGCCGCCGGGTGCAGCGGGAAACCGTCCTCCATCCGGTCGGGGTCGTAGCGCGGGTCGTCTTCCCAGGCGAGATAGCCGACGACGACGTCGCGGACCTGGGCCGTCGCTGCCGTGGGCGCGCCTCCGAGCAGGAACACGATGACGGCAAGGGCGGCAACGGCGGCAACGGCGCCAGCGCCGGAGACTGGCGCCGCGTCCCCCTTGTCGCCCTTCGTATCGGGTGAGCGCTGGATCTGCCCGAATCGCTTCCCCCGGACCGAGTACAGCCATCCGCATCGCCGGGCGCCCATCGCCGCGCCCTCAGCGGTCATCGATCACGACAGTGTGCGGAACGCGGCCGACCTTGACCGATTTCAGCGCCTTGGCCGCCGCCGTATCGACGATCGTCAGATCGTCGGACAACCCATTGGCGACGTACAGCTGGGACTCGTCCCGGTTCAGGGCCAGGCCCCAGGCGCGCTTGCCGACGAGCACCAGCGTACGGACCTTGCGGGTCGCTACATCGATCGCCGCCACGTGGTTGGCCCGGCCAAGACCAACCCACGCGGTCTTGCCGTCGGCGGTCATCACCATGCCGACCGGCGTGATGTCGGTCGAGCGGAACCCCCGGACCTCGAACCTGATCTCGTCCTTCACCGCATGGCTGGTGCGGTCGATGATCGTCACCGATCCGGCCAGCTCATTGCTGACCCAGAGCTCGCCGCCATCGGGCGAGATCAGGAACCGCCGTGGCCGATTGGCGACCGGGATGTTCTTGATGATCTCGCCGCTGCCGGTATCGATCGCGTGGACCATGTTGGCCACTTCCGAGGTCACGTAGACGATCTTGCCGTCGGGGCTGACCTTGACGCCTTCGGGTTCCGGCCCGGTCTTGACGCTGCGGATCGGCTTCTTCGTGGCCACGTCGACCATCGTCATCTGTGCGTCGTCCTCGTTCGAGACGTAGATGACCCGGCCGTCCGGGCTGAGGTCGAGAACTTCGGGGCCTTCGTCGAGCGGAATCCGGTCGACACTCTTGCGCGTGGCGAGGTCGATGATCTCGGCGCGATCGCTGTCGCTGCAGACCACGAGCAGCCGCCCGCCGCCGGGCATCATCTGCATGTGCCGCGGCCGCTTGCAGGTTGCGATCACGCCCTTGACCTCGTGCGTCCTGACGTCGATCAGGGTGATCGCATTGTCCTTCTCGCTGGAGACGTAGGCGAGGCCGGTCGGCGCCGCGGCGGCCGGAAGCGAGCCTGTCAGCGCCGCGGCGACGACGACCAATGCGGCCAGCGCCGGCGCGACCGGACCCGCCGGGCCAACGCCAGGACATGTCCGACCCGCCGGCAGCGCGCTGCCGATCGGTCGTTGCTCGGACCCGATCGCGAGGGTCATGCCGTTTCCGCCTGTTTCATCTTCACCTCCGGGGGCGGCCGCGTCAGTGCGAGGAACGCGGCCTCGATGCCGTCGGTCTCGGTCCGCTCGAGCAGGCCGGCGACGCCACCGTCGTAGAGAACGCTGCCGCGGTGCAGGACGATCACGCGGTCGGCGCGGGCGGCCTCCTCGGTCAGGTGCGTCGCCCAGAGGACAGCCCGACCCTCGTCGACACAGCCGCGGCGAACGTCGTCGAGCAACTGCGCCCGCGACGCGGGGTCGCGGCCGACCGTGGCCTCGTCCATCAGCAGGACCCGTGGGTGTGACAGCAGCGCGCGCGCCAACTCGACCTTCCGCCGTGTCCCGCCCGACAGCGCCCGGCAGCGCTCGCCGGCCCGGTCGGCGATGCCGAAGCGCGCGAGCAGCGCCGCGATCCGCTGCTTCGCGCTGGCTGGCGCCAGGCCGTGGAGCGCCGCATGGAACCGCAGGTTGGCCACGACGGTCAGGTCCAGATCGAGCGCCGGCTGCTGGAACACGACGCCCAAACCGCCGAGCGCCGCCGGCCACGAACCCGGTCCCTCGAGCCGATGACCGTCGATGGCCACCGTGCCGCCATCGGCGGCATAGAGCCCGGTGAGGATCTGGAACAGCGTCGTCTTGCCGGCCCCGTTGGGCCCGAGCAGGGCGACGAACTCGGCCGGGCGGACGCCGAAGCGGATATTGCGCAGCACTTCGCGCTCGCCGAAGCGCTTGCCGATGCCCTCTACCGACAATGCCATCGCGGGCGCGTCGGTCGTGATCGGGGGAGCGGGAGCGGTCGTCGCTTCGGCGGTCGCAGCCATGAGGGCTATGGTAGCGTTCGGATAAAGTAAGCGCAGCCGACCATGCCAGCCGCCGACCCTTCCGTCCGGTGTCCGCCGATCGTCGATCGCCCCCGGCGCCAGATCGTCAGCGCGCTCGCGGCCGGGTCGCTCGGGCCATCGATTGTCGGCTCCGTGCTTGGATGGGCCGGTCCCGTCGCAGCGCAGCATGAGCAGTGGCCGTCGCGGCCGCTGACCTTGATCGTCCCCTGGCCCGCCGGTGGTCCTACCGACGCCACGATGCGTGTCCTGGCCAGGCTCGCGGCGCGCGAACTGGGGCAGCCCGTGGTGGTCGAGAACAAGCCGGGCGCGGGCGGGGCGATCGGCGTCGGGACGATGCTGGCGGCGCCGCACGACGGCTACACGGTCATGCAGTTGCCGATCACGATCTACCGGCTGCCCTACCAGCAGAAACTCAATTGGGATCCGGTACGCGACGTCGTGCCCGTGCTGCAGGTCTCCGAGGTCACGTTCGGCATCGTCGTCACTCCTGATTCCCGCTTCAGGACGCTTGCCGACATCGTCGCTTACACGCGGAGAAACCCCGGACGGCTTACCGTTGGCTCGACCGGCATTGCGAGCACGCCGCACCTCGTGATGGCGGACCTGTTCGCCCGCGAAGGTACCGAATACATCCATGTGCCGTTCAAGGGAGCGGCCGACCAGCTGTTCGCGCTGCAGGCGTCGACCATCATGGTCGGGGTCGTCGGCACCGGTTACGCGCCCCTGGTCGACGACGGACGGTTGCGTCTGATCGCCACGTTCAACGAGCGGCGCAGCGAGCGTTGGCCGACCGTGCCGACGCTGCGCGAACTGGGCTACGACATCGTCACGACCTCGCCCTACGGGATCGGTGCCCCGCGCGGCGTGCCGCGCGAGGTCGTGGCGCGGTTGCACGACGCGTTTCGGATCGCCACGCTCGACCCCGAGCACGTGGCCGAGTTGCGTCGTTACGAGCAGCAGGCCGCCTATCTCGACACTGCGGCCTTCGCCCGATTGCTCGAGCAGACCATCGAACTCGAGCGGCGCTGGTCGCGGTTCCTGCCGCCGGCTCGGAGCTAGGGTGGTGAATCAGAGCTTCGCAGGGTCAGGATCTGGCCAGATCGCGATGATCGGGCGTTGGCCGAAGCGGGTCGGTACCGGGTGGTATCGACCCGCTTCGCCCGGCCTCGAGGGCACGGACGACGAACACGGGGGCGCAGCATGGGGCGGTCGGCAGGCATCGGAGGTGGAGCCGGGGTCGGGCGACGGTCGATGCGGCACTGGCTGTGGCGGGTGCTCGCGTGCTGTGGCGCGGCGACGGCGGTCTGTGCCGCATTGCCGGCGCTCGGCCAGCAGGGCGTCGGATCGGCCGATACCGAACTGCCGGACGTCGTGGTGTCGGCCTCGCGGCGCGAGCAGCAGACCTTCGACGCACCGGCCGCGATCCAGGCGGTCGGTCGCGA
>JBEVJQ010000013.1:0-6056 GCA_040510055.1 Burkholderiaceae bacterium
GTCCAGGACGCGCTGCTGGAAGTCTTGAAGGAAGCTGTGGCGGTCCAAGGAAGGGCTCCCGGGCAAGTGAAATCCAGCATAGCTCAGGGGTCGTTTGGCGCCGGCGAACGGGGAACGCTGATGCCCCACCCGACGACACTAGATCGGAAGGTGGTAGGCTGCGCTGATCGACGGTCGAAACGAGCCGCCGGACGGCCGGCGACAGATAGACGAATGGTGCAGTGCACCAATCACAAATCGCACACATCTGGTGCTGTGCCACCACGAACTGGGTCTGGAACGAGGCGTAGCTCCCGATGTCCGCACTGCAATGGGGCAATGCTGGCTACATTGAGGAGCCTGCCGATGTTGCCGGTCCATTCCTATAGGGAGTCGATCCCGTGGCAACTGGCACGTCGCGTGCTTACTCGAAGCCGGATGGTGCACCCCAACAAGAGGAATCAATGAAATCGAACTGCCTGAGGTCAGCCCCCGCCCTCGCCGCCGCCGTGCTCGGACGGTCCGCGTCGACAGGCGCTCAGGCGCAGACGTCGCCCGCCGCGACCTTGACTGCCAATGCGGCCCTCGTCTCCGACTATCGGTTCCGTGGGGTATCGCAGTCCTTCCGCAAGCCGGCGCTTCAGGCCGGCGCGGATTACGTCGCCGGCGCCGGCTGGTACGTGGGCACCTGGGCATCGACGATCGATAACAACCTCTATGCCAGCAGCGCCGGCGTCGAATGGGATCTCTATGGGGGCTACAAGATGCCGCTGGGTAACGGCTGGACGCTCGACGTCGGCCTGCTCCAGTACGTCTATCCGGGCGCCGGGTCCTTCAACACCCTCGAGGCCTATGTCGGCGCGAGCTGGGACTGGTTCTCGGTCAAGTACTCGCATTCGCTGGGGAGCAAGTTCTTCGGCGTCGCCGATGCCCGAGGCTCCGGCTACATCGATCTCACGGCGATCTATCCGCTCCGCACCGGGTTCAACGTGATCGGCCACGTCGGCTACCAGCGCGTCGCCGGCGGGGGCAACGACGCCGATTACTCCGACTATCGCCTCGGCCTCACTTACGACTGGAAGGGCTTCACCTGGGGTGCCTCGGTCTACGGGACGAGCGAGGACTTCACCTTCGTCAAAGGCAGCAAGAGCAAGGACCTGGGCGGAGCGGGACTGGTGGTATCCGTAGCCAAGACCTTCTCCCTCTAATCCGGAGCGATTCATGAAACTGGTCACGGCCATCATCAAACCGTTCAAGCTCGACGAGGCGCGCGAGGCGCTGTCGACGATCGGCGTACAGGGCATAACGGTCACCGAGGTCAAAGGGTTCGGGCGCCAGAAGGGCCATACCGAGCTTTACCGCGGGGCCGAGTACGTCGTCGATTTCCTGCCCAAGGTCAAGATCGAGGCCGCCGTCGACGACGCGATCGTCGAGCAGGTGGTCGAGGCGCTCGAGAAGTCTGCGCGCACCGGCAAGATCGGCGACGGCAAGATCTTCGTCTACGACCTCGAGCAGGTCATTCGCATTCGGACCGGCGAAACGGGCGCCGACGCGCTCTGACGGTCGCCATCCCGCCATCCGCCGCCCGGCCCGCGCCTCGAACGTTTAACGGAAACGACTCATCGGAAACGACGACATCATGAAAATGCCTCCCTACAGACTGGCGATATCGAATCGCCTGCTCGCGGTTCTGTTGGCGCTGATCGTGGCGCTGCTGGTCGCCCCCGTCTGGGCCCAGACGGCGCCGGCCCCAGTCGCGCCCGTTCCCCAGAAGGGCGACATCGCCTGGATGACCGTGGCGACGTTGCTGGTCATCATGATGGCGGTGCCCGGCCTCGCGCTGTTCTACGGCGGCCTGGTCCGTGCCAAGAACATGCTGTCGGTATTGATGCAGGTGCTGGTCGTGTTCTCGCTGATCGTCGTGCTGTGGTCGATCTATGGCTACGCGCTGGCCCTCGGCGGACCAGGCGCCTTCTTCGGTAGTCTCGACAAGCTGTTCCTGCGTGGCGTGACCGTAGAGTCCGTGGCCGCGACCTTCAGCAAGGGCGTCGTCATTCCCGAGATGTCATTCATTGCCTTCCAGGGGACGTTCGCGGCGATTACCTGCACGCTGATCGTCGGCTCGTTCGCGGAGCGCATCAAGTTCGCGGCGGTGCTGCTGTTCTGCGTGCTCTGGTTCACGTTCTGCTACATCCCCGTCGCTCATATGGTGTGGTACTGGGACGGGCCGGATGCGATCACCAGCGCTGAAACGCTGGCCACGGTCACGGCCAACGCCGGCTGGCTCTGGCAGAAGGGCGCGCTCGACTTCGCAGGCGGTACCGTGGTTCACATCAATGCCGGCGTCGCCGGTCTCATCGGTGCTTACCTCGTGGGCAAGCGCATCGGCTACGGCCGTGAATCGATGGCGCCGCACTCGCTGGCGCTGACCATGGTCGGGGCCTCGCTGCTGTGGGTGGGCTGGTTCGGGTTCAACGCGGGTTCCAACCTCGAAGCCAACCCCGTTGCCGGCCTGGCCTTCATCAACACCTTCTTCGCGACCGCCGCGGCAGTCGTGGCCTGGTGCCTGTCCGAGTGGATGAGCAAGGGCAAGCCCTCGATGCTGGGGGCGGCCTCGGGCGCGGTGGCCGGGCTGGTGGCGATCACGCCGGCCTGCGGCTTCGTCGGCCCGATGGGCTCGCTGATCATCGGTGGCATCGCCGGCATCCTCTGCCTCTGGGGCTGCAGCGGCCTCAAGCGGTTGCTCGGCGCCGACGATTCGCTCGATGTCTTCGGCGTCCACGGTCTGGGTGGCCTGATCGGGGCACTGCTGACGGGCGTCTTCGCCGCCCCCTCGCTCGGCGGTACCGGCATCTACGACTATGTCGCCAACGCCGTCAATCCCGAGTACTCGATCGCGAACCAGGTCTGGATCCAGGCCCAGGCCGTCCTGACGACGATCGTCTGGTCGGGCGTGGTCTCGCTCGTCGCCTACAAGATCGTCGACCTCGTGATCGGCCTACGGGTGGCCGAGGACGAGGAGCGCGAAGGCCTCGACATCACTTCGCACGGCGAGTCGGCCTACCACGGCTGACCGTCCGGCCGCCGCGCCGCTGGGCGGAGCTTCCGCCTAGCGGCCGGCGCGACGGACATGAGCCCTCCGGTTCATGAAGCGACAGCCACGGAGCGACGGCCACGGGCGACCATGAGGCGACTGCCGTGAGGCGACTGCCCTGAGGCCGCTGCCCTGAGGCGACGGCCATGACGCGGGTCACGTCGCGGTCGGGCTTCGCGGTCGGCTTGACGAATGACAGGTGACAGGAAAAGCCCGCTTCGGCGGGCTTGTTCTTTTCGCGGGCGAGCCGGCACCCGTTGCGCCGACCCGTTGCGCCGAGCGTTGCGCCGACCCGTTGCGCCGACCCGTTGCTGCGGCCCGCGTAGAATGAGGCAAGCCTCCCGGACCACTCCGGACCCTACCGGATCACCGTCATTCCCGGAATGCTCGCACCCGCATGAACTCGCTGCACCTGGCCTTCATCATTGACCCGATCGAGGGGCTGAAGGTCTACAAGGACTCGACCGTGGCGATGATGGCCGCGGCGGCGGCGCGCGGCCATCGCCTCTCGTTCGCCGAGCAGGGTTGGATCGACCTCGACGGCGGTCGCGTCCTCGGGCGCTTCGTCCAGATCGAGCTGACCGGCGTCGCCCTCGATGGCCGGTCCGGCCCATGGTATCGCGAGGTCGGTTCGAGCACCGTGCCGCTGGCGGACTTCGATGCCGTCCTGATGCGCAAGGACCCGCCGTTCGACATGGAGTATGTCTATTCGACGTACCTGCTCGAACGGGCCGCGCAGCAGGGCGCGCGCGTGATCAACGACCCGCGAGCCGTCCGCGACCACAACGAGAAGTTCGCCATCACCGAGTTCCCCGAGTTGACCACCGACGTGCTCGTCAGTCGCGACCCGCTGCGGATCCGTCGCTTCGTGGCCGAGCAGGGCGAAGCGGTCCTCAAGCTGCTCGACGGCATGGGCGGCGCTTCGATCTTTCGCGTCCGTCCCGACGATCCGAACCTGTCGGTGATCCTCGAGACGATGAACCGGTTCGGCGGGCGCACGGTAATGGCACAGCGCTACCTGCCCGAGATCCGCGACGGCGACAAGCGCGTGCTGTTGATCGGTGGTGAGGTCGTCCCGTTCTGCCTCGCGCGGGTTCCTCAGGTCGGCGAATCGCGCGGCACCCTCGCCGCCGGCGGGACGGGCCGGGCGCAGCCACTGTCCGACGACGATCGGACGATCGGCAGCCGCCTCGCTCCGATCCTGCTCGAGCGCGGCCTGTTCCTCGTCGGCCTCGACGTGATCGGCCGATCGCTGACCGAGATCAATGTCACCAGTCCGACCTGCTTTCGCGAGATCGCCGACCAGACCGGCTTCGACGTCGCCGGCTTGTTCGTCGATCGCCTCGTCGCGAGGCTGACGCGATGATCGCCGTGCTGATCATCGCCCACGAGCCGTTCGCGACGGCGCTGATGCACTGCACGCGCCACGTCTTCAAGCGGGTGCCAGCCCAAGTCGCGGCCCTCGACGTCATCCCGGACGAGGACCCGCACGCGCTGCTCGCCGGAGCCCGATTGCTCGGATCGCGGATCAACGACGGCAGCGGTCTGGTCGTGCTTACCGATCTCTATGGCGCGACTCCGGCCCGGATCGCCGTCCAGCTCGCCGAACCCCATCGGGTGATCGTGTTCCATGGCGTCAACCTGCCGACGCTGCTGAAGACGCTGAACTACCGGCGCAACATGCCTCTCGAGGACCTGGCCGCGAAGCTCGAGGCCAACGGTCCGTCGAGCCTCGGACTGTGCGAACCGGCCGTCCCGGGCACGCCCGGCGTGCGGATCGTGATGCCGGGCGACCCGGGATCGACGCAGCCGCTGGAGTCGCCGCAGCCGGTGTCGACGCAGCCGCTGGAGTCGCCGCAGCCGGTGTCGCCGCAGCCGGTGGCATCGCAGCCGGAATTGACGTTGCCGAGTTCGACGCCGCCGCCGACATCGACGCAACCGCTGCCGACCGCGACACTGACGCCGGGGGCCGATGGGAAGGCCCCGGCCGGACTCGCCAAGGCCGCGCAGCGATGAAGAAAGCCGAGGTGGCAGTCGTCAACAGGCTCGGCCTGCACGCCCGCCCGTCGGCCGCTTTGACGCAGCTCGCGACGCGCTTCGCTTCGCAGGTCTGGCTGTCGAAGGGCACGCGACGCGTCAACGGCAAGAGCATCATGGGAGTGATGATGCTGGCCGCCGCGCGTGGTACCACCCTGTTGATCGAAACCGACGGCGCCGACGAGGACGCCGCGCTCGAGGCGCTGATCGGACTGATCGCCAGCGGTTTCGGCGAAGAGCCGGCGGCAAAGGCCTGAGATGCTGTCGCTGTTCGGTACGCCGATCGGTGGAGGAATCGTGATCGGCCGCGCCTGCGTGGTCGACCCTGGGCTCATCGACCTGCCGCGGCACCGGATCGACGAGGGTTCGGTGGCAGGGGAGCTGATTCGCCTGAAACAGGCGGCCGCCGAGGTCGCGCACGAACTCCAGGAAGTTGCCGCCCATCTGCCGCCCGACGCGCCGACCGAGGCCCAGGCGCTGCTCGGCGTCCATTCGATGATCCTCGAGGATCCGGCGCTGATCCAGGAGGCGCGCGAGATGATCGCCAGCGACCTGATCAACGCCGAATGGGCGATCGCCGAGAAGTCCGAGGAGCTGGCCGACCAGTTCAGCGCGATCGAGGATCCCTACCTCAGGGAACGTGGTCGTGACGTCGAACAGGTGACCCAGCGGCTGCTGAAGGCGCTGGCCGGAACGCGACTGGCGATCAACCGGCCCGAACCGGTCGAGTCGCTGATCTTCGTGGCCAACGACTTCTCGCCGGCCGAGATGCTGCAGCTCAAGGACGCACTCGGCTTCGTCATCGACAAGGGCGGCAGCAACTCGCACACCGCCATCCTCGCGCGCAGCATGAACGTCGCGACGGTGGTCGGCATTCCGCTCGCCAGCCGCCTGATAGAGGACGGCGACACGCTGATCCTCGATGGCGAGGCCGGCGTCGTCGTCG
>JBEVJQ010000014.1:0-11652 GCA_040510055.1 Burkholderiaceae bacterium
GCGGTCAGCGCCCGCGATCGGCAGCCGCGTCGGCGACCCGCTGTTCCTTGGCGAGCAGCACCTCCCAGCGCGTCATCATCGCCTCGAGCCGCGACCCGCAGTCGACGAGTCGCTGCTGGTGTTCCCGGATCCGGTCGATTGGTTGCCGGAAGAAATCCGCATTGGCCATCTCGGCCTGCAACCCGTGCTGCTCGGCCTCCAGCGTTTCGATGATCGTCGGCAGTTCCTGCAGTTCGCGCGCTTCCTTCTGCGACAGTCGCTCGGCCGGACGTCGTGCGGCCGGCGAATCGATCGGCCCGGCGGCCGGGGCATCGGACGTCCCGTCGGTCGCCTCCGCGCTCGATCCGGCGCTTGCCCGCGCGCTCGGGCCGGCGCCTGCCTGCGCGTTCGCGCCGGCGCTCGCTTGCGCGCTCGGTCCGGCGCTTGCCCGCGACGACCGGCCGCTCGTGCCGCCGCTGCGCTCGCGCCATGCCTGCCAGTCGCTGTAGCCGCCGGGCAGCTCGACCCAGTGGCCGTCGCCTTCGGCGGCGAGCACCGAGGTCACGACGTTGTCGAGGAACGCCCGGTCGTGACTGACCATGACCAGGGTCCCGGCATAGGTCTGCAGCGTCGCCTCGAGCAGTTCGATCGATTCGAGGTCGAGATCGTTCGTCGGCTCGTCCATGATCAGCCAGTTCGCCGGCCGAGCGAACAGGCGCGCGAGCAGCAGCCGGTTGCGTTCGCCACCGGACAGAGCGCGCACCGGCGAGCGCGCCTGCCGTGGCGAGAACAGGAAGTCCGACAAGTAGCTCATGACGTGGCGCCGGCTGCCGGCGATCTCGACGTAGTCGGAGCCGGGGCTGATGGTTTCCGCGACGCTGCGGTCCTCGTCGAGCTGCTCGCGCAGCTGGTCGAAGTAGGCGAGCGTGAGGTTGGTGCCGCGGCGGATGCGCCCGTCATCCGGTTCGACTTCGCCAACCATCAACCGGATCAGCGTCGACTTGCCGGCGCCATTGGGCCCGATCAGACCGAGCCGGTCGCCGCGCGCCAGCGTCAGGTCGAGCCCCCCGACCAGCGTCCGATCGCCGATCCGCTTGGTGACACCCTGGAGTTCGCAGACGAGGCGCCCGGAGCGCTCGCCCGGATCGATATCGATCGCGAGGCTGCCGGCGCGCTCGCGACGGGCATCGCGCTCGGCGCGCAGCGCTTGCAGCCGTCGAACGCGGCCCTCGTTGCGCGTGCGGCGCGCTTCGACGCCCTGGCGGATCCACGCCTCTTCCTGCGTCCAGAAGCGATCGAACCGTCGCCGGGCGACGGCCTCGGCCAGCAATTGCTCGCCGCGGGCCTGCTCGAATGCGGTGTAGCCGCCGGGAAAGCTGTGCAGCCGACCGCGATCGAGTTCGACGATGCGATTGGCGACGGCATCGAGGAAGCGCCGGTCATGGGTGATGACGACCAGCGCCGGAAGGTCGCGGCACAGCCGTTCGAGCTGCTCGATGGCATCGATGTCGAGGTGGTTGGTCGGTTCGTCGAGCAGCAACAGTTCAGGGGCATGGGCGAACGCCAATGCGATCGCCGCGCGCTTGCGCTCCCCGCCCGAAAGGCTCACCGGGTCGGCCGCGCCGTCGAGTCCGTAGCGATCGAGCTGGCGGTCGATCGCCGCGGCGAGCGCCCAGCGCTGGCGTTCGTCGGCCTCGGCCAGGGCATCGAGACCGGCGCGGATGGCCAGCGACTCGCGCAACGAGGCAGCGGCCGGCAGCAGCGGCTCCTGTTCGACGGCGACGATAGCCAGGCCATCGCGGCGGACGACGCGGCCGGCATCGAGTTCGATGCGGCCAGCCAGCACCGCCAGCAAGCTCGATTTGCCAGCGCCGTTACGGCCGATCAAGCCGATCCGGTCGCCGGCCGATATCGTCAGATCGGCCCCGTCGAGCACCGGCAGGTCGCCGAAGGCAAGGACGCCGTCGAGCACCGTGATCAGCATGGCTGGTTCGCGGCCGTCAGAGCGGCCGTCAGCACTGCCGCACTGCGACCTTCACTTGCCGGCGCCGGTGGCGGCTTCCCAGATCCGCGAATGGCGCGGGACGCCGGCCAGCAGGAAGCTCATCTGGTCGGCGAGGATGCGCCGGTTCGACAGGATGAACGCCTCGTGCCGGTTGGGCACATAGGGAACGAACAGCAACGGCATCGCGGCTGCTTCCGGGGTCCGGTTGCCCTTCTTCTGGTTGCAGGAACGGCAGGCGGAAACCAGGTTCTGCCAGATCGTCGAGCCGCCCAGCGAGCGCGGCGTCACGTGCTCGATCTCGAGGTGGCTCGGCGTGAAGCGGCTGCCGCAGTAGGCACAGACGTGACGGTCGCGGGTGAAGAGCATCGCGCGCGATAGCGGCACGCGATCACCGGCATCGCGCCGGCGCCAGCGCGGACCGTCGATGGCGATGATGGTCGACAGCTCGAGTTCCGAACGCAGCCCCGACAATCGGTTGGTGCCGCCATGCAGGATCGTCTTCTGTTCGCCAAGTTCCCAGCTCACCTTGCCGGTGGCGTAGTAGCCGGCCGCGGTCTCGAAGTCGATCCAGCGCACCGGCGTCCCGGCAATGTCCAGGGCGAGGATATCGTGGGTCGACGCAAGCGGCGGCATGATGGCGGGCATCATAACAGTGCCCGTCATTTGGGCAGATGCGAAGGCCGTGTTTCCCGCGGTAGTGCGGCACTGGCGACGTCTATCGGTAACGTGTCGCCGGCGTGTGCGTGTCATCGGGCCGTCGGCGGAAACGGGTACCCTTGGGCGATGGCCTCCCGTCGATCACCTCCTGCCGGCGTCGCGCCACCGAGCGCGGCGGCGCCGAAAGCCGGCGCGGCCGCGAGGGCGGCGGCCGGTCCAGCCGCAACGCCGACAGCACCGCCGCCAGCCGCATCCGCCCGCGCGCCCTCGGTACCCGCGCCAGCAGCGCCCTGGTTCTCGCACCCGTCGGCAGTCGTCAAGCCGGTCGAGGAGGGCGAAGCGCAGCCGCATGCGCTCGACCGGATGTTCCGGCCGCGGACCGTGGCCGTCATCGGCGGCAGCGACGACGTCGCGTCGATCGGTGGCGCCGTGCTTCACAACCTGGTGCGCGGGGGCTTCGACGGACGGATCGACGTCGTCAATCCCGGCCATCGCCGCGTCCGCGACCGCCCGTCGGTCGCCAGTGCGCGAGAACTGGCCGAGCCACCCGATCTCGCGGTCGTCGCGACGCCTGCCCAGACCTGGTCCGAAGTCCTCGACGATCTTGGACGGATCGGCGCGAAGTCGGCCGTGATTCTTTCGCCGGGATCCGATCACCGCGGCGCCGCCGGCAGCACGGCCGAGTCCGTCGAGTCGCGACTGGCGGATCAGGCGCGTCGCTACGGCATCCGGCTGATCGGGCCGGGCTCGCTCGGCCTTGCGCGGCCGGCCGACCGCCTCGACGCGACCTTCGGGCGGTCGCTGCCGCCGGCCGGCCCGCTGGCGCTGGTCACCCGGTCAGGTGCATCGCTGGCGGCGCTGCTCGACCTCGCCGAGGGCAGCGGCGTCGGTGTCTCGACGGCGGTGGCCACGGGCGACGGCTGCGACATCGGGCTCGGCGACGTGCTCGATTTCCTGACCTTCGACCAGGCCACACGCAGCATCGCGCTGATGGTGGAGTCGATCGGCGACACGCGCACGTTCGTCAGCGCGCTGCGCGCTGCCGCCCGCACCAAGCCGGTGGTGGTGCTGCACGCCGGCAGTCGCCTCGCGTGCGAATCCGAACGGGCGGCATTCGCCGCGATGCTGGCGCGCTGCGGAGCCGTCTCTGTCGATTCGTTCGGGGCGATGTTCAGTGCCGTCGAATCCCTTTCGTCAACGCCGTTGCCGCGCGGCGAGCGGCTCGGCGTGGTCGCCAACGGCCGGGGGCTCGGCCTGCTCGCGGCCGATGCCTGCGCCGCCCATCGAATCTCGTTGGCCTCGCCCGCGGGCCTGCCCAACCCGTTCGACGTCGGCGAAGCGGCGACGGCGGACCGGTTTGCCGAAGCCATGGCCGCGATGGCCGCCAGTTCCGATGTCGATGCCGTGCTCGCGCTGTTCAGTCCGACGCGGCTCGCCGGTGCCGAAGAGACGGCGCGAGCGCTGACGGCAACGCCGCGTCGCGTGCCGACGCTCTACGCGCTGCTCGGGCTGGCCGATGCCGCGCTCGGCCGGCAGTTGCTCAATGCCGCCGGCCATGTCGTATTCGAGTCGCCCGATGCCGCCGTTCGTGGGATCTCGGTGCTCGCCGAGTACCAGCGCAATCAGCGCCAGTTGCTCGAGGCCCCGCGGCAGGAGCCGCAGACGCGGCCGATCGACGAATCGACGATCGACGCCCTGCTGGCCGCGGCGGCGCGGCACGGGCGACCGGTGCTCGACGATACGACCACGGACCAGCTGCTCGCCGCCTGCGGCATCGCCAGCGCCGGAACACTGCTGACCGCCGATCTCGACGAGGCTGCCGCCTGGGCCCGACGGCACGGCTATCCGATCGTCCTCGGCGTGGTACCGGCCGAACCGGTTGCCGTGATCGACGAACGCGGCGACATCCGAAGCGAACGCGAACTGCGCGGCGCCGCTGCGGCGCTCCGCGGCCGCTGGCTCGAGACCTGGCCCCAGGCGACCTTCACCGGCTTTCGCGTCCGGCGGATGTTCGACAGCCGCGACGCACTGCCGCTGCGGCTGACGATCGAGACCGAGCCGACGTTCGGGCCGGTGCTGCGGTTCGGCGCCGGTGGCCGGGCCGCGCTGCTGGCACCGGGATTGTCCACGGGGCTGCCGCCGCTGTCGCGGCCGCTCGCCGAAGCCATGGTCGCCGCCGCGCCGGTGGCATCGCTGCTGGCCGGCAGCGCCAGTGCCGACGCGACGCGTGACGCAGTCATCGACACCCTGCTCGCCATCGCGACGCTCGCGGTCCGCTACCCGGCGATCCGGTCGCTGCAGATCGATCCGCTGCATGCCGACGATCGCGGCGTCACCGCGATCGAGACCGTGATCACGATCGACCCGGCACTGCCGCGGCGTGACAGCCGCCACGGGCATCTCGCGATCCATCCGTATCCGGTCGACGTCGAGAAGCACGTGACCTTGAAGGATGGCCGGCCCGTTTTCATCCGGCCGATCCGACCCGACGACGCGGCGATGGGAGTCGCTTTCTTCGAGGCGCTGTCGGCGCAGTCACGCCATTGGCGCTTCCTTCATCCGATCAAGATGCTGACACCGCAGATGATCGCGCGCTTCACCCAGGTCGACTATGAGCGCGACATGGCGCTGGTCGCACTACCGGAGGCGGGCGAGGCGGATGCGCCGTCGCAGATCATCGGCGTCGCACGCTACGTCCGCGAACCCGATGCCGGCCGTGCCGAGTTCGCGATCGTCGTCGCCGATGCCTGGCAGGCAACGGGACTGGCATCGGCCATGATCGATCAGCTCATCGCGCACGCGCGACTGATGGGGCTCAGGCGCCTCGTCGGGCATGTCCACGGCCAGAACCTGCGGATGCTGGCGTTCATGCGGCGTCACGGGTTCCGGATCGACTCGTCGACGCTCGAGCCGTCGCTGCTGCTGGCCACGATGCAACTCGACCAGGGGTCGCCGGCCGCCGTGGCGACGTGATAGTGTCGGACCCGATGACGCGCAATCGCAAACGATCGAACGCGCCGTCGGCCGCGCCAGCTTCGGAGACACCGCCGGCCCGTGCCGGCAAGCCGCGGGTGCTGTTGATCGGCACTGGAGGAACGATTGCCGGAGCCGCGCGGCCCGAGGATGGCGGACGCTATCGCGCCGGGGCCATCGCCATCGGGCGCCTCGTCGAGGATGCGCCGGACCTCGGCGCGCGGTTCGACCTCGACTGCGAGCAGCCGTTCTCGATCGGCAGCCAGCACTTCACCAGCGGTCACTGGCTGGCCCTCGCTCGCCGCGTCTGCAGCGCCGCGCAGGATCCGACGATCGATGCCGTCGTCATCGCCCATGGAACCGACACCCTCGAGGAGACGGCGTTCGTCCTCGATCTGCTCTGCCCGCGTACCAAGCCGGTGGTGCTGACCGGAGCGATGCGCCCGGCGACAGCGCTCGGCGCCGACGGGCCGGTCAACCTTCGTTCGGCGTGCCTGGTGGCGACCGACGCTGCTGCCGCCGGCCGCGGTGTGCTGGTCGCGTTGAACGACCAGGCCTGGTCCGCGGCCCACGTCGGCAAGCGGCACTCGATGGCGCTGCAGGCGTTCGACGGCGGCGAGCGCGAGGCGCAGGCAACGATCACCGGGACCACGGTGCGGTGGCGCCAGTCGCAAGCGATGGCGGTGGCCGAGGCGCGCCTGCGGCCGTCGTTCGAGAACGTGATGATCGCGTCCTCGGGTCAGCCGCGACTGCCGATCGTCGTCCTCGTCTGGCAGCACGTCGATGCCGATCCCGGCGTCGTCGGCTGGCATCTCGACCAGGGAGCGCGCGGGATCGTCCTCGCCGCCACCGGGGCGGGGACGATGCCCGATCCGATGCGCGCGGCGCTGGCGGCCGCGGCCGGTTCCGGTTGCCTCGTCGTGCGCGCCACCCGCGTCGGCGCCGGGCCCGTGATCCGCGACAGCGAACCGGAGCCGGGCGATCGCGACGGCGCACTGGGTTTCGTCGCCGCCGGCAATGTCCCGGCGCTCAAGGCCCGGATACTGGCCCAGTGCTGCATCGCGAGCGGCCTGGCGACGAACGACCTGACGCGAGTTCAGGCGGCGTTCGACGCGTTCTAGTCGACCTGGCGCGCCTCGAGCCGATCGATCCGAGCAGCGAGTGCCGCGACCTCGTCGACGAACACCGCATACTCCACGCGGCTGATCAACGGCCCGCCGGCCACGGTCAGGTTTCGCGACAGGGCGTCGGTCGAGCGCGCCTCGAAGCCGCGAACGGCGGCGCCGAAACCGCGAACGACGCGCCCGATCCGGTGGGCGACCACGTCACCCGTTATCCGGCTCAGGTCCTCTTCGAAGTCCCACCGGGCCGAGCGGGCGACCTCGGCCAGCGCCGCAGCCACGAGCAGGTCACCGTCGACCTTCAGGTGCGGGGCGAGCCCTTCGCTGCCGCCGCGCAGGCCGTCGAACAAGGCAGCGACGCTCAGCGTCAGCTTGAGCGTCGCCGCTGGTTCGTCTTCGGCGATGGCGTGGAGGAAGCCCTCCGGCCCGATCCGGGCATCCGAACGAACCGCACCCAGCGGACCGGCGACGATGATCCGGACGTTGCGTCCAGCGTGGGCGCGCAGTCCATCGCGCAACGCCACCTGCTGAGTCAGGACGTGGTTGAGACCGACCAGTCCGACCTGCGCCAAAGGGAGCGGGACGCGGGGCATCCATCCGCGCGCCCGCTCCGCGGTGCCGGCCGATCGATCGGCGCCGACCGATCGATCGGCGCCGGACCAACTACTCCGATCAGGTTGCGCCACGCTGCTCGATACCTGCGAGCACCCAACCGGAACTGCGGTCGACAGGCCGGGTGAAGTTCCAGACTTCGTCGATCGGCTGGGCAGGCTCCTGCGGCGATTCGCGCAGCAGCCCGGTGAAGCGGACCGCAGCCAACTCGTCGCTGTTGCGCGAGCCGACCTTCTCGCTGCCGAGGAACTGGGCGTCGAGCGTCACGATCTCCGTGGTCTGATGCCGCCCGCCGCGCTCGGCGATTTCGCGCTGAATTTCGTCGAACATCTGAGTCGAACTGAATTCGCGCAGCTCCTCGACGCGGCCGCTGTCGAACGCCCCCTGCAGCCGGACGAACTGACTGCGCGCGGCGCGGACGAACTGGTCGACGTCGAAGCTGGCGAGCGCCTGATCGGAACCGGCGGCCGCACCGGCCGCGGCAGCACCGGCAGCGCCACCGACGGCGGAGCCATCGAACGCCGTCCGTGCCGAGGTCCCCGGGCCGGCTGCGCGCGACGCGTCACCGCCCAGGCCGCCACTGCCGACTCCGCCGTAGGCCAGGTCACGAACGCCGAGTCCGCCAGCGCGCACCTTGCCACTGGCGGCATTGCCACCGGCCGCCGCACGCCGCGCCATGAACATCCGGAACGCGAACAGTGCCACCATCCCCACGAGCAGGATCAGCAGGATGGTTCCGAACTCCTCTGACAGCCCCAGCGCCGAGGCCAGCGCGGCCAGTCCCAGGCCCGCGGCGATCCCGGCGAGCGGCCCGAGCCAGCGATTGCGGGCCGGCGCCTGCGCCCCCGCCTGCTGCTGCCGCGCGGCGGCGGCCTGCTGCGGCGATTGCGGCTGCCCGGCCTGGTTCACCTGGTTCGGCGACTGGGCCGGCGTGCGCTGGGCCATGCCGCTCTGCTGGCCGACACTGCGGCCGCCGCCCATGCGCTTCGCGTCGACTTCCGTGGTCACGCCGGACAGGCCGATCGCCAGCGCAGCGAGGGCGGTGATCCAGACCTTCTTGAACATCGTTCGCTCCTTGCGAATTTCACCCGCTATCGGGTCTTCGACGCACTGTAACCCAACCGGGTCGGTCGTCGGTCAATCCCCTAATACAGTGCCTGAACTTGGGGCCGACCGGCGCTTTTTCAGCCCGCTTGAAGCAATTGGTTGCAATAGTCGGCGACCGGGCGCCGGGCTCGCGCGCGGGCGATGGCTTTGCGGCCGATGACGTCTCGGCCGTGGGTCTCAGAAGCGAACGCCCTCGTGCAGCGCAACGACGCCGGCGGCGAGATTGAACCAGCGAACCCGGCGCAGGCCGGCAGCCGCCATCATCTCGGCCAGCGTCCGCTGGTCGGGATGCACGCGGATCGATTCGGCCAGATAGCGGTAGCTGGCGGAGTCGCGGGCGACGAGGGCGCCGAGCGCGGGGATGACGCCGAACGAGAATGCGTCGTAGGCACCGGCCAGTGGCTTCCAGACGCGCGAGAACTCGAGCACCAGCAGCCGCCCGCCGGGCACCAGCACGCGCCGCATCTCGGCCAGCGCGGCATCCTTGTGGGTCATGTTGCGCAACCCGAAGGCCACGGTCACGCGGTCGAAATGGCGATCAGGGAACGGAAGGCTCTCGGCATCGCACTGCACAACCGGCAGCAGCATGCCGGCGTCGATCGCTCGGTCGCGACCGACGGTGAGCATCGCCGCGTTGATGTCGGTCATCCAGACTTCGACACCCTGGCGCTCGGCGGCCATCGCCCGGGCGAGATCGCCGCTGCCGGTCGCCAGATCGAGCACCCGCATCCCGGGCCGCAGTCCCGCCTGGCGGACGGTAAAGCGCTTCCACAACCGGTGCAGGCCGCCCGACATCAGGTCGTTCATCAGGTCGTAGCGCGGGGCGACCGAGTCGAATACCTCGCGCACGCGGCCGGCTTTCTCTTCCTCGGGCACAGCGCGATAACCGAAATGGGTCGAGCGGTCGGTCATGCCGGACGTCGACGCGCCTCCGTCGACTTCATTCCGTCGGCGTCCGCCGGCCCTTCGCCCCCCGCTGGCCCGGCGCCCCCCGCTGGCCCGCGGGCGTCCGCTGGTCCGTGGGCGTCCGCTGGCGCGCCGCTCCCGGCTGGCTCACGACTCTTGCCGGCCGCCTGGAGACGCGCGAGGTAGTCGGCCCAGAGCCGCTGCTGGTCGATCGCCAGATGATGGAGGTAATCCCAGGAGTAGATCCCGGTGTTGTGCCCGTCGGAGAAACGGGGCTGGACAGCGTAGTTGCCGACCGGTTCGAGGGCCTCGATGTCGACCTCGCGCTTGCCCACCTGCAGCACTTCCTGCCCCGGCCCGTGACCGCGGACTTCGGCCGACGGCGACAGCACGCGGAGAAACTCGAACGGCAACCGGGCATGGGTGCCGTCGTCGAACGCGATCTCCATCACCCGTGAACGACGGTGTACGACGATGGTCGTCGGCACCGGCGTCTGTCGCGTAAGGCCTGCCATCGGAAGATGGTAGCAGCCGCAATGAAGTACCGCCGTCGATGGCGTGCGGAACAAGGTTTTCTGGCGCGCCGCCAGCCGGTCGCACCGCACGCGGGACCCGCCCGCTGTCGGTCAGATCTCGGCTGTCGGTCAGATCTCGACGATCCGGGCGGCGTCGAACGACGGATTCTCCAGCGCGCCGTCTCGCATCGGATAGCCACGGGGATTGGCGACGATCCGCGTGCGACCGCGCCGGTAGTCGAAGGAGTGGTGGGTATGTCCGTGGATCCACAGATCCATGGCACCGAACAGGTCGTCGAGATCACTGGCGAACGACGGGTTCGAATGCGCCCGGACGAAGGCCGGAGCGACCGAGTCGATCGACGGCAGGTGATGGGTCACGACGACGGTCGGGCCCGGATGCGGGCGTGCCAGTTCGGCGACGAGCCAGGCACGCGTCTGGCGATGAAGCAGGACGGTGTCGTCGGGTTCGAGCAGCCGTCCCTCCCAGCGGATCGCCGCGAAATCGACCATCCGACGCTGCATCTTCTCCTTGGCGGTCGCGGCGTCCATCGTCACCGGTCGCCCGGGCACCGAATAGAGTTCGAAGTCGGTCCAGAGCGTCGCGCCGAGGAAGCGCACGCCATCGACCACTACGGTTTCGTTCTCGAGCAGACGAATTCCGTGGGCCGGCGCCTGCGCGCGCATCGCCTCGAGCACCGCCTGCCACTCACCGCCGAAGAATTCGTGGTTGCCGGCGATCTGCACTATCGGCTGGCGCGGGAACATCTGGCGCGCGTGCTCCAACGCCCCGACGCCGTTGTGGATGTCACCGGCCAGGACCACGAGGTCGGCGCCGAGCGCGGCCGGCGCCGGTTCGAACGGTTCGAACTCGCAATGCAGGTCCGAAAAAACGGCGAGCTTCATCGGCAAACGAGACCCGGACAACCGACACCTCCGAGGATCTGGGCAGTGGACACGACCCGGTCCTGCCTCGGTCGTTCGGACGCCGTCAGTACCGGTGCCGGTGGCGTCGTCGATGGTACAGTGACCCATGCCCGCGATCCCCGCCTCGGTGCTGCGCCTGGCAGCCGCGCTTGCGCTGATGACGGTCGGCAGCGGCGCGATGTACGTGGTGGTGGTCGTGCTGCCGGCCGTGCAGCAGGAGTTCGGCGTCGATCGCGCTTCGGCTTCGTTGCCGTACACGCTGACGCTGATCGGCTTCGGAATCGGCGGGGTGCTGATGGGTCGGCTCGCCGACCGCTTCGGCATCGCCGTGCCGCTGGCGGTCGGAGCCTGCGGGCTCGCAGCCGGCTACGCGCTGAGCGCGATGGCGCCGTCGTTGATGACGTTTGCCATCGCTCACGGGGTGCTGCTCGGGATGCTCGGCTGCTCGGCGACCTTTTCGCCGCTCATTGCCGACACGTCGTTGTGGTTCACCCGGCGACGCGGGATCGCCGTCACGATCTGCGCCAGCGGCAACTACGTCGCCGGCGCGGTCTGGCCCCCGATCGTCCAGCGCGCGCTCGACGCCTGGGGGTGGCGGCAGACCTACCTGGCGCTGGCCGTGTTCTGCCTGGTCACGATGCTGCCGCTGACGCTGGCGATGCGGCGCCGACCGCCGCTGCTCGGAGCGGCCGCGGCTCCCGGCGGCCCGGCGTCGGCCGCTGTAGCGGCTCGCGCTACCGCCCCTGCTCCGGCCGCGGGCGCTGAGCCCGGAGACGTGCCAGCCGTGGCCGATGGCCCGGCGCCGGTGACGATGCCAGCGGTGACGATGCCGGCCGTCGCGAACCCGCAT
>JBEVJQ010000015.1:0-6353 GCA_040510055.1 Burkholderiaceae bacterium
CGCCGGGGCGGGGACCGGCCGATCCCGCACCGCTGGCAACCTTGTCGCGAGTCCAGCGCAGATCGACGTTGACCTGGGCGAAGTCGGCACGCCGGTCGCCGCCGGGCGTCACCGGGACGCGAAGCGAGTCCGACTGCAACGCGAGGCGCCCGTGTTCGAACATCCCTTGGCGAAAGGCGATCCTCAGGTCGGGATCTACGCGTCCGCTGATCCGCTGCCACGGCCAACGGCCGGCAGCCGGTGCGAGCATCGGAAACCAGGCCAGCGCACGGGCCGACAGCATGCCCGGATCGCCATTGCGACCCTGTAGTCGGAGTGTCCCTTCCCACGCTCGCCAGTCGCTGACCGCGCGCCCGCGCGGGCGCAACAGGTCCGCCTGCAGCGATAGGCGGTCGGCGAACCGGTCGGGACGCGCAATGTCCAGGCGCAGGTCATGGAGTCGACCACGACTGCGCAGGACGACATCGACGCCGTCGAATCGGACTTCGTCGGCACGATCCGCAGGGGTGACGACACGGATCGACCCCTGCCCCATGCGCAACTCGGGGACAACGCCCAACCAACGGGCGACGTCGACCAGCGACCCCCCACCGGACGGTCGCCGACGCGATCCTACGCCGCCCCCCTGGGCCGCCAGTTGCCATTGGTCGCCATCGCGCGCGACTGTGACCACCGGCCGGTCGACCCGCAGGTCGTAGAGGCCCAGGCGCCCGAGCAGCAGCGACTGCAGCGCCACCGTCCCGGCGACGCGCTCGGCGCTCGAAGCGCGGTCGCCTTCGCCGATCACCAATCCCTTCAACTCGAACGACGGTCTCAGTCCCCTCCAGTCGGTGGTCAGTTCACGCCATTGGACACGAGCGCCGATCCGCTGCTCGATGCTCACGACATGCTCGGTGGCCATCGCGTCGAGTCGCGGCCAGAAGTAGAACCGTGCGATCACGTAGGCGATGGTCACCGCCACCAGAGCGAGGACGAGCGCGCCCCCGACCAACCGGACGAACCAGCGGCCGGTATCCTGGATGACGTTGCGGACGATCGCGAAGCCTGTCGGCATGGCCTCCTGATGGGTCGCGAAAGGTGAGCCGAAGGGAACGGGACCGGGGACGCGGAAGGGGTACACGGGGACCGAACCGACGAGCCGACATGCGCTATCCGCGAGTGTACGTCGCCCCCGAGCGCCCCACGGCGAACGGAAAGCAACGCTCGCCGACCGGTTGCAACCCTGGCAGCAGCAGCCATTCCGGGGCACCGCCGAAGTGCCGATCGCAAGCGGCACACCACGGCAATCGAGACGCCCGCACGTCGAAAGCCGCTTCCCCAATCTGCAGCCGATCCGCGGGATTCGATCGCGGGCCATGACCCAATGACCGATCCTCGACGACGCCATCATCGACGACGCGGCGAGCAACGACGGCCGGCATCGATGCGCTCGCGGAGCCGGTTCCCTCGCGCTTGCGGCGCTTCGTACTTGTTGCTCCCCGGAGACGCTCTGTCCGCAACGTGTCAGCGACTTTCACCATACGGTCGACCTGCGGTTGACCAGGCACCCCCGATGGTCGCGCGCCGCAGACAGATGGGAATCCGGCGGATGACTGGGGCTCGCAACCCGTGCGACCATTCGGGCCGAGGAGTCGAGTTCAGCAAGTACTGAAGCTTCGGTCCCCGCCCCGCTGAGTCCACTGATCATTCCGAGGATAAAAACCGATGACCGTTAAAGCGAAGGAGGCCGCCCGCGCGCAGGCCGACCAAGCCGCCGCCATTGCGGCAACCCAGGACCAGCAGCAGGCGGCCGCCGTTGCCGCCGCTGAATCGGTACTTACGGATGCGCCTCCTGCGCCCGACTCGGTAGCGGCGACCGACAGCAGGGGCGAACGCGGGCATGAGATGGCTGCGGTCGCCGACGCTTCGTCACCGCAGGCAACGGACGCGACCGCGGCCGCCGACGTCATCGCCGCGACCGTCCTTCCGACACCGGCGCCGACCGCGAGCATCGGCGAACTGGCGCAGACTCCGTCGCCGGCGACCGCCGACACCCCGCCGACGAGCACCGACGCACCGACGCCCACGACAGCGGACACGACCAATGCCGCGGTGCCGCAGGATCCGGCGACCGACGCCGGCGGCCGTTACTGGAACCCGTGGGTCGTTGGGGGCCTGGCCGTCCTCGCCGTGGGCGGTGTCGCGGCCGCGGTAGCGAACAACGACGACGACGACGACAACCCGGTGGCGGCGCCGCCCCCCGGTCCGCCCGCAGCCCCGCCGCCAGTGGTCCCGCCTCCCGGGACGCCTCCGGCAGCGCCACCGCCGTCGGCTGATCCGCTCGCCCCCACGGGCTTCGATGCGGGCGCTTACACCAAACCGGGCGCTACGGCAGCGGTGACTGGGCTCTATTTCGCCGACACCGCCAACGACAACACCTTCAATGGCAACGAGCGGGTCGTGTTCTACAACGCGGCCAATCAGCACTACTACGAGTTGGTAACCCCGGCTGCCCCGGTCACATGGGATGCGGCGAACGCGGCGGCGCTGACACGAGGCGGCCACCTGTTCACCGGGGCCGACGCCGCCGAAGTGGCCTTCGTACAGGATCGCTACGGCTTCGCGGTCACCGGAGGGAGCGTCCCGCGGGGCCCGGCCTACGGCCAGAATGAACCGGTCTACGGGGGCGTGCCTGCCGACGAACTAGGCGGCGATCTCGGTGCGTGGGTGGGCCTGACGGCCAGCGCGGCCGGTGCCTGGACCTGGATCACGAACGCCGGTGCGCCCGGAGGGGCGGCGTTCGCAACCACTGACCCGGCGTGGCAGACCCATTTCAGCTTCTCCAATCCCAATGGCGACCCAACGACCGGGCAACTCCGTGGCGCCATGGTCGGCGGCAATGACCTGGCCGTCGACAATACCCCGCTCACCGCGCCGAACCCGGCGCCGAGCCAGGTCTTCTACGACTCGCAGGGAACGGTCGCGCTACCGAACTACATCGTCGAGTACGAAAGCCTCGCGCAGCTCAATGCCGGTCAGGCGACCAGCGTGACGCTGAATTCGGTGACCGGCGGCGGCAGCGTCGACGTCGCGACAGCGGCGAGTTCCTACGCCCCGACGAACCTGTCGAGCCTGATCGACGACACGTCGAACACGGCCTGACGCCGACAGCTGTCCGGAACAAGCCGCGGAGCGATCCGCGGCTTTTTTTCGCCCCGCCACCGGGTCACGCCGTCCCCGGGGGCCGGCGACTCGGCGATTTGGCGGTATCGTCGTGGCGATGACAGAGAGAACCACGGACGCCGCCGCCACGGCGGCGATCGACTACGCGGCGATGCCGCTGTCGTCCTACTTCCGCCACAGCCACCAGGCACTCGAAGCGACCTGGCCGGAAGACCTCGAGCGGTTGCAGACGCTGGTCGCAGCGCCGATCACGGCCGCCGTCGTCGCTTCGCTGCACCAGCAGTTTCGCGACCAGACACCGGACTGCGCGCTGCGGCTGCGTCGTCTCAGGCGACTGCTGATGATGGCGATGATGGAGCGCGACGCGCGCCAGCAGGCGCCGGTCGAAGAGATCGTCGCGGCGACGTCGACCCTTGCCGAAATCGCGATCGGCGATGCGCTGCAGGTAGCCGCGGCCGAAGCCGCTGAAGTCGGTCGTGCGCCGCTCGACTCGCACGATCTCCCGATGGACCTGCTCGTCGTCGGCATGGGCAAGCTCGGCGGCGGCGAACTTAACGTCTCGTCCGATATCGACCTCGTGTTCGTGATGCGCGACCAGGGACCGGTGCCGGAGCGGGCGCAGAAGATCGCCCGGCGGATGATCAACCTGCTCTCGGAGACGACCGCCGACGGCTTCGTGTTCCGCGTCGATACCCGCCTGCGTCCGCACGGCGACTCGGGCTCGTTGATCTGCTCGCTCGCGATGCTCGAGCAGTATTTCTTCGAGCAGGGCCGGGAATGGGAGCGGTTCGCCTGGCTGAAAGCGCGGGTCGTGGCCGACAGCGGCCTGGCTTCACGCGACCAGCGGGTCCGCGACGAACGGGCGCTGATGCAGGTGGTGACGCCATTCGTCTACCGCCGCTATCTCGACTACGCCGCGCTTGCCGCGCTCGCCGGCCTCCACGATCTGATCAACCAGGAAGCCAGCCGCAACCAGGTGCGCCGGCTGGCGCGCGATCGCCAGGGCTTCGACGTCAAGCTCGGGCGCGGCGGGATCCGCGAGATCGAATTCAGCGCTCAGCTCCACCAGGTGATGCGCGGCGGCCGTGACGCCTCGCTGCGAGAACGCGCGACGCCCGCGGCCCTGCGCCGGATCGCGGACCGCGGCGTGGCCGACGCGGCGACCACGGCCGCCTCGATCGAGGCCTGGACGCTGCTGCGCCGAACCGAGCATGCGCTGCAGTACCTCGACGACGAGCAGACTCACTGGCTGCCCGGCGACCGCGAGCGCCGCGAACTGGTGGCACGCTTCCTCGGCCTCGAGCTCGACGTGTTCGACCAGCGGCTGCGCGCGGCTCGGCGTCACGTCGAGCAGGTCTTCGACCGCTTGCTCGCCCCCGCTCGCGGCGCGCACGACGACGAGGAGACCGCGGCCGACGTCGCCGCGGCCGGTGCGATGCCGCCCACGGCAGCGGTCGCCGACGCGGCCGTTGCCGGCGTGGTGGACGCCGATACGGCGCAGCGGTTGACCGCGCTGCGCGAGAGCCGCCGCTATCGGTTGGTCAGCGAGGAAACCCGGCAGCGTATCGAGCGACTGGTCCAGCGCGCGTTGCGCTGGGGCGCGCTCGAACACCGGCCGCCACCGGCCGCATGGATCGGCCGGCTCTGCGATCTGCTCGAGACCATCGCCGGCCGTCCAGCCTATCTGCGCGTCCTCACCGAGCACCGGCCGGCCTACGAACAGCTCTTGCTCGTCCTGTCGCAGGCCCGCTGGGCTGCCACTTATCTCAATCAGCACCCCGTGGTGCTCGACGAACTGCTCGATGGCCAGATACTCGAGCCACTCGACGTCGAACGCTGGGATCGGCACCTGCGCCAGCAACTCGCCGCTACGCGCAACGAGGCCGTGGTCGATGCCGAAGGCGTTCATCCGCCCGACTTCGAGCGCCAGATGGACGTGATCCGCGAGGAGCACCATGGCGCGGTGTTCCGGCTGCTGGCCCAGGACCTGAGCGGCAAGCTGACTGTCGAGGCCGTTGGCGACGAGTTGAGCGGACTCGCCGACGCGGTGCTGGCGGTCACGATCGACCTCGCCTGGCAGCAGGTACCGCGGCGCCATCGCGAGCGGCCGTCGTTCGCCATCATCGCCTACGGCAAGCTCGGCGGGCTCGAGCTGGGCTATGCGTCCGACCTCGACCTCGTATTCCTGTTCGACGACGATCACGAGGACGCGCTGCAGAACTATTCGCAGCTCGGCCAGAAGATCGGCCAATGGCTGTCGATGCGAACGGCCGCCGGCCAGTTGTTCGAGATCGACCTGCGGCTGCGGCCGAATGGCAGCGCCGGGCTGCTGGTCTCGTCGCTCCGCAGCTTCGACGAATACCAGCACCAGTCGGCCTGGGTCTGGGAACACCAGGCGCTCACGCGGGCCCGCTACGCCGCCGGCGACAGCCGGATCGGGTCGCGCTTCGAGGCGCTGCGCCGCGAAGTCCTTGCCCGGATGCGCGAACACGGGGCCCTCGCGGACGCGATCGTGTCGATGCGCCAGAAGATGCACGACGGGCATCCGAACCGGTCGGAATTGTTCGACCTCAAGCATGACGCCGGCGGGATGGTCGACATCGAGTTCATCGTCCAGTACCTGGTCCTTGCCTACGGCGCGCTGTTCGAGGATCTGCTCGACAACCGCGGCAATATCGAGTTGCTGCGGCGCGCGGCCGGCGCCGGGCTGATCGACCATGACGACGCCCGGGTCGTGGCCGATGCCTACCGCACCTACCGGCGGCTGCAGCACGCGTTGCGCCTCAACGACGAGAGCTATGCCCGCGTCGAACCGGACACCGTGGCGACCGAAGCCGCGCGGGTCCGCAGCCTGTGGCGATCGTTGTTCGGCGACGTCGCGCCCAAGGCGCACGGCTGACCGCCGCTACCGTTCACTGCACGACGGCGATCCCACGGCGTCGGTCGCCGCCGTCGCCGGCCGAGGTCGGCCGATCCGTCAAGCGGCGGTCACCGGCGGCCGACCTCTGAAATAGAGCAGGCCGACCGCCGCGGCGATCGTCACCATCACCGGCAACGACAGCCAGTTGAGCAGGGCCCAGCCGTTGCGCTCGAGGAGCACGCCCGAGGCGAGCGACGACGTCGCCAGCGTCCCGAAGACGATCATGTCGTTGAATCCCTGGATGCGATTCTTCTCCGCCGGCCGGTACGAC
>JBEVJQ010000016.1:0-5677 GCA_040510055.1 Burkholderiaceae bacterium
AGTTGCAGCGAATAGTTGATCGCCGCGAGCAGCATCGTGGCCATCGCGCCGCCGAACACCAGCCCGGCACGCGTGGGCAGGATGTAGATCGAGCGGCGATCGAGGCGATGGTCGCCGCTGACGGCCCCACGGCGGGCGAGCCAGCGTAGCGCCAGGTTGTCGATCCCGCGTTGCAGACGGCTTGGATCCGACGCATCGGTGTCGAACGCCCGGGGCCTGGCACCGGCGGCGGTCGCCGAACGCGCGGTCACGGCACCGCGACCGCCTTGACCAACTCGGCCACCAGCTCGGCGCGCGCGCGGTGGGTAATGGCCACGCCCTTGGCGGGCTTGAGCCGGTGCCCGGCGACCGGGCCGACGACGGCCTGCACGTCGTCGGGCAGGACGTGGTTGCGGCCGTCGAGCAGCGCCCAGGCGCGTGCGGCCTGCAGCAGCGCGAGGCCGGCACGCGGACTCAACCCTTCGGCGAACAGCGGCGAGCGGCGCGAATGGGTCAGCAGGTTCTGGACGTAGTCGAGCAATGGACCGGTGACGCGAATGGTCCGCACCGCGCCCTGCGCCGCCAGGACGTCCTCGGCCATCATCTTCGGCGCAAGCCGCGCGAGCTGGTCGCGGCGGTCATCGCCCTCGAGCAGGGCGCGCTCGGACTTGGGGTCCGGATACCCGAGCTCGATGCACATCAGGAAGCGATCGAGCTGGCTTTCGGGCAGCGGAAACGTCCCGACCTGGTCCTGCGGATTCTGCGTGGCCATCACGAAGAACGGCGCCGGCAGCCGGTGCGGCCGACCTTCGACCGAGACCTGGCGCTCCTCCATCGCCTCGAGCAGCGCGCTCTGCGTCTTCGGCGACGCCCGATTGATCTCGTCGGCCAACAGCATCTGGCTGAATACCGGACCCGGCAGGAAGGTGAACTGGCCGGTTTCGCGGCGGTAGACCGTCGCGCCGGTGATATCGGCCGGCAGCAGGTCGTTGGTGAACTGGACCCGCCTGAAATCGAGGCCGAGCGACACCGCCAGCGTATGGGCCAGCGTGGTCTTGCCGACTCCCGGCAGGTCCTCGATCAGCAGGTGGCCGCGGGCGAGAAGACAGGCCAACGCAAGCCGGATCTGCGGCTGCTTGCCAACCACCACCGTCGCGACCTGTGCCGCGACGCCCTGGATCTTGTCGAGCATGACTCCCCGCTGTCCCTGCTGTTTGTGCCCGTTGGAACCGTCGATGAAACGGCGCGCCGGCGCGCACTGCGAGAGGCGAGCGGGGGCCGGGCCAGTGTAATCTAGGGGTAGCAAACGTCCCGGCGCCGCCCGATGGTCGGTCGAGCGCGCGTCGCCAGTGCCGTCGCGAACGCGACACCGGGCCGGGCGCCGGCCCCGGCATCATCCGACCTGGCTCCGATCGACCCGGCCGGCCAGGATCCGGCCCGGAGCGAGTCGGCTTGGCGATTCGGAACGGCGCGATTCAGCCCGCTCGCGATTCGGCCCGATCCGCCGATCCGGGACTTTGGCGACCGAGCGGTCGCGCGTCGCCCCCGGGTCGACCGCGGCTGCGGTCGCGAGGACAGAGAGAGACCCGAATGACCCGCATGACGCATCGTGATCCGATCCAACCCGCGCCCACGGCCAGCGTCCGAACCGTCGCCGGCGGCCGAACCGATGACGGTGCGCCGGCCGAGGCGGATCCTGCTCGGTCCGAGGGCCGCGACGACGGCCGGGACAGGGTCCACGACGACGGCCTCGACAGGGTCCACGAAGACGGCCGCGACGACGCGCCGGCGCCGGTCATCGTCGAGCGCGACGGCCCGGTGGCGACCGTGTGGCTGAACCGGCCCGCTGCGTTCAACGCCTTGTCCGAGGCCACGCTCGGCGCGCTGGCCGACGCTTTCGACGCGGTCGGGGCCGACCCGTCGATCCGCGTCGTCGTGCTCGCGGCGGCCGGACGCGCATTCTGCGCCGGGCATGACCTGCGCGAGATGCGCGCCGATCCGTCGCCAACCTACTACCGCGAGCTGTTCGACCGCTGCACCCGGGTGATGATGGCGATCCAGCGGCTGCCGCAACCCGTGGTGGCCCGCGTCCAGGGCGTGGCGACGGCGGCAGGATGCCAGTTGGTGGCGATGTGCGACCTGGCGGTCGCGAGCGACGAGGCGCGGTTCGCCGTCTCCGGGATCAACCTTGGCCTGTTCTGCTCGACGCCAGCGGTCGCGCTGGCGCGCAATGTCGGCCGCAAGCGAGCGTTCGAGATGTTGATGACCGGCGAATTCATCGATGCGCAGACGGCGTCGGCGATCGGGCTCGTCAATCACGCCGTTCCCGTCGACCGGCTGGACGACGAGGTGGCGCGACTGGCGGCGCGGATCGCAGCACAGCCGCCGACGGCGGTGCGAATGGGCAAGGGGCTGTTCTATCGCCAGCTCGAAATGGGCATCGAGGCTGCCTATCAGCTCGCCGGCCAGACGATGGCCTGCAACATGATGGACGACGACGCTCTCGAAGGCGTGCAGGCGTTCCTGGATAAACGCCAGCCCGCGTGGCGGCCCCGCTCGCTATAATTTCCGCGTACGCTCGCACGATGACGTACGCTCGCACCTCGATCTTCCGCGAACGCTGGCACGGCGACGCGCCTGGCTGGCGCTGCGTCGCGCGGATCCCATTCCCACCAACTGGACAGGCCCGTCATGAAAGTACTGGTTCCCGTCAAGCGCGTGGTCGACTACAACGTGAAGGTCCGCGTCAAGGGCGACCAGACCGGTGTCGACATCGCCAACGTCAAGATGTCGATGAATCCGTTCGATGAGATCGCCATCGAGGAAGCGGTCCGGTTACGCGAGAAGGGCGTGGCCACCGAGGTGATCGCGGTCTCGTGCGGCCTGCCCAGTTGCATGGAGACGCTGCGCACGGCGATGGCGATCGGCGCCGATCGCGCGATCCTGGTCGAAACCGACGCCGAGTTGCAGCCACTGGCAGTGGCCAAGCTGCTCAAGGGCGTCCTCGACAAGGAGGAGGCGCAATTGGTCATCCTCGGCAAGCAGGCGATCGATGACGATGCCAACCAGACCGGGCAGATGCTGGCCGCGCTGGCCGATCTGCCGCAGGCTACGTTCGCGTCGAAGGTCGAGATCGCGGACGGCAAGGCCAAGGTCACGCGTGAGGTCGACGGCGGCCTCGAGACGATCGAGATCACGTTGCCGGCGATCATCACGACCGACCTGCGCCTGAACGAGCCGCGTTACGTGACCCTGCCCAACATCATGAAGGCCAAGAAGAAGCCGCTCGCGAACGTCAAGCCGGCCGATCTCGGAGTCGATCCGGCACCGCGGCTCAAGACCCTGAAGGTGGCCGACCCGCCGGGCCGGAAGGCGGGCGTCAAGGTGCCTGACGTCGCCGCGCTGGTGAACAAGCTCAAGACCGAAGCGAAGGTCATCTAGGCCGCCCGCGGCCGATGACCGTCGCGATCGGGACAGCAGACCCAGGCAGTCCCGGATGAGCCTCAGGGGAGACTGGACATGATGATTCTCACGGGAGACCGGACATGACGATTCTCGTCGTCGCCGAACACGACAACCAGACCATCAAGCCCGCGACGCTGAACACCGTCGCGGCCGCCATCAAGCTCGGTGGCGACATCACGGTGCTCGTCGCCGGGCAGGGCTGCGAGAACGCCGGCAAGGCTGCCGCCGCGATCGCGGGCGTCACCAAGGTGATCGTTGCCGATGGCGCATCGCTGGCAGATCAGCTCGCCGAGAACGTCGCAGCGCAGATCCTCGCCGTGGCCGAGGGCTGCACGCACATCCTGGCGCCGGCCACCGCCAACGGCAAGAACTACTTGCCGCGCGTGGCCGCCAAGCTCGACGTAGCGCAGATCTCCGACATCATCGCCGTCGAGTCGGCCGACACGTTCCAGCGGCCGATCTACGCCGGCAATGCGATCGCCACGGTGCAGTCGCCGGACAAGGTCAAGGTCATCACCGTGCGGACCACTGCCTTCGACGCCGTCGCCAGCGACGGCGGATCGGCCGCGGTCGAGAAGGTCGAAACCGTCTCCGACTTCGGCAAGTCGAGTTTCGTTGGGCGCGAAGTCGCCAAGAGCGAACGGCCGGAATTGACCGCGGCCAAGACTATCGTCTCCGGTGGCCGCGGGCTGGGCAGCGCCGAGAAGTTCAAGGAAGTGCTCGAGCCGCTGGCCGACAAGCTCGGCGCCGCGCTCGGTGCGTCGCGTGCCGCCGTCGATGCGGGTTACGCCCCGAACGACTGGCAGGTCGGCCAGACCGGCAAGATCGTCGCGCCGCAGCTGTACGTCGCCGTCGGCATCTCGGGCGCGATCCAGCATCTGGCCGGGATGAAGGACAGCAAGGTCATCGCCGCGATCAACAAGGACGAGGAAGCGCCGATCTTCGGCGTGGCCGACTACGGGCTCGTGGCCGACCTGTTCACCGCCGTGCCGGAGATGGTCAAGGCGCTCTAGCGCCCGGTCCCGAAAGCAGTCGACATCGCGATAGGACTCAGACGAGGTCAGCCGACATGTACAAGGCTCCGCTGAAGGATATGATGTTCGTGCTCCGCGAACTGGCGGGGATCGATCGGCTCGCAAAGCTGCCTGGATTCGAGGAAGCAACCGACGACACCGTCGCTGCCGTGCTCGAGGAGTCGGCCCGGTTCAACGCCGAGGTGATCGCGCCGTTGAACCGCGACGGCGATCTGAAGCCATCATCGGTCAGTGACGGCAGGGTCACGACGTCGCCCGGCTTCAAGGAGGCGTTCCGGCAGTTCGCCGACGGCGGTTGGCAAGGGCTCCAGCATCCGCAAGCCTTCGGCGGCCAGGGGCTGCCCAAGGTCGTCGCCACTCCGTGCATCGAGATGCTCAATGCCGCGAACCTGTCGTTCGCCCTTTGCCCACTGCTGACCGATGGCGCGATCGAGGCGGTGCTGACGGCAGGCACCGATGCCCAGCGTGCGCGTTTCATCGGCCCGATGATCGAAGGCCGCTGGACCGGCACGATGAACCTGACCGAGCCACAGGCCGGCTCGGATCTGTCGCAGGTCCGGACCCGCGCCGAGCCGCAGCCGGACGGCAGCTATCGCGTGTTCGGGCAGAAGATATTCATCACCTATGGCGAACACGACATGGCCGAGAACATCGTCCATCTCGTGCTCGGCCGCGTACCCGGCGCGCCCGAAGGGGTCAAGGGCATCTCGCTGTTCCTGGTGCCGAAGTTCGTCGTCGCCGACGACGGCAGTCTCGGCGAGCGCAACGACGTCTGGTGTCCGTCGATCGAGCACAAGCTGGGCATCAAGGCCAGTCCGACGGCGGTGTTGATTTTCGGCGAGGACCACGGCGAGGTCGGCAGGGGGGCGATCGGCCAGTTGATCGGTGAGGAGAACCGAGGCCTCGAGTACATGTTCGTGATGATGAACGCGGCCCGATTCGCCGTCGGCATGCAGGGCGTGGCGATAGCAGATCGCGCCTATCAGCAGGCCGTGGCATTCGCGCGCGAGCGGATCCAGAGCCGTGCGATCGAGGGCTCGGCGGCCGCTGTCGCGATCATCGGTCACCCCGATGTCCGGCGGATGCTGATGACGATGCGCGCCTATACCGAGGGTGCGCGTGCGCTGGCCTACGTTGCTGCCGCCGCCCATGATGCCGCCGAGGCCGATCCCGATGCCGAGGCCGCAAAGCAGAACCGG
>JBEVJQ010000017.1:0-7714 GCA_040510055.1 Burkholderiaceae bacterium
CGCGGAATCACCGGCGCCTGCACCTTGAGCGGCGCGCGCTCCCCGGCGGGCCTGCGCGCAATGTTTTCCGGCAGCTCGATGAAGCTCGCACCGGGCTTTTCGGTCTGCGCCACCTTGAAGGCCTTGCGAACGACTTCCGGAACGATCGCGGGCTCGAGAATCTGCGTCGAGTACTTGGTGATCGGGTCGAACATGCCCACCAGATCGAGAATCTGGTGGCTTTCCTTGTGCAGCCGGGTCGTCGCCCCCTGGCCGGCGATCGCCACGATTGGCGCCCGGTCCATGTTGGCATCGGCCACGCCGGTGATCAGGTTGGTCGCGCCCGGCCCGAGGGTCGACATGCAGACTCCCGCGCGCCCGGTCAACCGGCCGTAGACGTCGGCCATGAAGGCCGCACCCTGCTCATGGTGCGTGGTCACGAACCTGATCGGACTGCCGAGCAGCGCGTCCATCACGTCGATGTTCTCTTCGCCGGGAATGCCGAAGATGTATTCGACGTTCTCGTTCTCCAGGCATTTGACAAAGAGTTCGGCAGCTTTCATCGCGGTTCCTTTGGCGGTGTCCGGGACTGTAGAGGTAAACGCCGGCGTTGAACATTTAGCGTTCGCCAAGCGATTGTTCTCCTGCGGGGGACGTTTGTCGCGCCTGGTCCGGTCGCCAGGGGAGCGGCGTCCGACGGAACTGCCGACGTCGGGGTCAACGCCATCGGGTCAGCCCTTGCGCCCGAACGAGTCCTTCAGCGTCGTGATCCGGTTGAACACCGCGCGCCCCGGCCCGTGGTCGACCCGGTCGGCGACGAACCAACCCTGGCGCTCGAACTGCAGCCGGTCCTCGGGCATGGTCTCGGCCAGCGCCGGTTCGGCCCAACCCTGGACGATGCGGCGCGACTGCGGATTCAGCACCGACAGCGGGTCGCGTCCCCCCGCATCGGGCTGTGCCTCGGTGAACAGCCGATCGTAGAGCCGCACCTCGACCGGCACGGCCTGGGTCACCGCGACCCAGTGGATGTTGCCCTTGACCTTGACGCTGTCGGCCCCGGGGGTCCCCGAACGGGTCTGCGGCAGCATCTCGACGTGGACGGTCGTGACCCGGCCGTCGGCGTCGGTCTCGTGGCGCAGGCAACGGACGACGTAGCCGTGGCGCAGCCGGACCATCTTGTCGGGCGCCAGCCGGAAGTAGCCCTTCGGCGGGTCGATGGAGAAGTCGTCGCGCTCGATCCAGATCTCGCGCTCGAGCCGAAATCGGCGCGGCGGTCGCTCGGGGATCTGCGGATGTCGCGGCGCCGTCAACTCGTCCGGTTCGTCACCGGCCGGCGAGTAGTTCTCGATCACCAGCCTGATCGGATCGAGCACCACCATCAGCCGGTCGGCCTTCGGTTCGAGATCCTCGCGCAGCGCCTGGTCGAGTGCCGACGGGTCGATCAGTTGGTGCGCCTTCGAAACGCCGATTCGATCGCTGAACAGGCGGATCGATTCGGGCGTGAAGCCGCGTCGGCGCAGGCCGAACAGCGTCGGCATCCGCGGATCGTCCCAGCCGTCGACCAGGCCACGAGTCACCAGTTCCAGCAGCTTGCGCTTGCTGGTCACCGTATAAGCCAGGTTCAGGCGCGCGAACTCGACCTGCCGCGGCAGCGGCTCGTCGAACTCGCCGGCCTCCGCCAGGCGCTCGATCAACCAGTCGTAGAGCGGTCGATGGTCCTCGAACTCGAGCGTACAGAGCGAATGGGTGATCCGTTCGAGCGCATCGGACAACGGATGCGCGTAGTCGTACATCGGATAGATCGGCCAGGCATTGCCAGTCCGATGGTGGGGTGCATGGCGGATCCGGTAGAGAACCGGATCGCGCAGATTGAGGTTGGGCGAATGCATGTCGATCCGCGCCCGCAGCACGTGCGAGCCGTCGGGATGGCGGCCGGCGCGCATCTCCGCGAACAGGGCAAGGCTTTCGGCAGGGGGTCGATCGCGGTACGGCGAGTCGGTGCCGGGTTCGGTCAGCGTGCCGCGGCCGCTGCGGATCCCGTCGGCGGGCTGCGAGTCGACGTAGGCGTGACCCCTTTCGATCAGCACCTGGGCGAAGCGGTACAACTCGTCGAAATAGTCGCTGGCGTAGTACAGGTCGTCGGCGCCATCGGGATGCTTCCAGTCGAACCCTAGCCAGTGCACCGCCTCGAGGATCGCATCGACGTACTCCTGCTCCTCCTTGACCGGGTTGGTGTCGTCGAAGCGCATGTGGCAACGGCCGCCATAACGCAGCGCCGTGCCGAAGTTCAGGCAGATCGACTTGGCGTGGCCGATGTGCAGGTAGCCGTTGGGCTCCGGCGGGAACCGTGTGCGGATCGTGGCCGGATCGGGCGGGGCGTCGCGATGGCGGCCGGCCGGGCCGGGGCCCGCGCCCCAGCCGCGATGGCCATAGCGGCCCGACGCCAGGTCCGTTTCGATGGCGTGGCGGATGAAGTTGCTGGCAGACGCTTCCTGTTCGGTCACGTCGCTTCCGGGTCGCTCGGATCTTCTCGGGTCTTGCATCTGCAATCGGGTCGTCGCAGGCAGCCCGCGGCGGCTGCCGGACGTCAGGCGTCGAGGAGCTCGACCTCGAACAGCAGCGTAGCGTTGGGCGGGATGACGCCACCGGCGCCGCGAGCGCCGTAGCCCATCTGCGGCGGAATCAGCAGCCGACGCTTGCCGCCGACCTTCATCCCGGCGACGCCCTTGTCCCAGCCCGCAATGACCTCGCCGGCGCCGAGCTGGAACGAGAAAGGCTGATCGCGGTCGCGACTCGAGTCGAACTTGGCGCCCGCCTTGCCACCTTCGTTTGCCGAGGTGTCCGGCTGCCAGAGCCACCCGGTGTAGTGGACCGAGACCCGGTCGCCGGCCTTGGCCAAGGCTCCGCCACCGGCGACGACGTCGTCGATCCCCAATCCGCTTTCGACTTGCTCGAACCCCATCTGCATCGCTCCCGGCTGTCGTGTCGGAAGATAGCATGGGGCAGCCGTCAGTATCTCCCGGCTTGACTCCAGGCGTCGGCCTTGAGGGGGCAGACGTAGCGGTCGTAGTGCTCGCGAAGCACCGTGATCTCGCGGATCACGGAGAAGTCGAACCCCTCGCGCTCGCCGCGGTTGTCGAGCAGCAACGCCTCGACGCGCTGGCGAAACGCATGGGGATCGCCCCAGGCGGCCAGCAGCCGGACGACGACCTGCGGATGTTGCAGGTAGGTCCGGTGCGGGACTACCGACCGCGGCAGCGCCCCGACGATCGCCAGGGCACGCGCGCCGAGGTCGCGGGCCGGCGACGTCGCCGTCGCGGTCGATTTGCGGGAATGGGGAATCCGGTCGAACATCGCCAAGCCATCGTCCGGGCGGAACCGCCCGTCAGGTCATCACGTATTCTGGGCCGCGCGCGCCGCCCTCGCAGAGGAACTAGTTCATGTCGGGCAGGTCGAGCCTAGCGACACTATCCTGTCAGTTCGTCGCCGATCCCGGAGGCCGACTCGCCGGCGAATTGCGCGTACCCGGCGACAAGTCGATCTCGCATCGGGCGGTCATGCTCGGTGCCGTCGCGCGTGGCACGACCCGGATCGACGGCTTTCTCGAGGGCGCCGATGCCCTGGCGACGCGAAATGCGTTGCGCGCCCTGGGGGTCGCGATCCGCGGGCCGGACACGGCCGGGCGAGTCCAGGTCGACGGCGTCGGGCTCGACGGCTTGCGGGCGCCGGCGTCGGCACTCGATTGCGGCAACGCCGGCACGGCGATGCGCCTGTTCTCCGGGCTGCTGTCGGGGTGCCGCGTCCCGGCTACGCTGACCGGCGATGCCAGCCTTTCGCGGCGCCCGATGCGGCGCGTGATCGAGCCGCTGGCGCGGATGGGTGCGCAGATCGACAGTCGCGACGGGCTGCCGCCACTG
Source organism: Burkholderiaceae bacterium (assembly GCA_040510055.1). Taxonomy (GTDB): domain Bacteria; phylum Pseudomonadota; class Gammaproteobacteria; order Burkholderiales; family Burkholderiaceae_E; genus Lautropia. The sequence goes on from JBEVJQ010000017.1 coordinate 3,897, forward strand.
GTGCTCGTCCCCGGGCAACGGCTCGCCGCCATCGACTTCGCGATGCCGGTGGCCAGCGCCCAGGTCAAGTCGGCGGTGCTGCTCGCGGGCCTTTCGGCCAGCGGCACCACGCGGGTCACCGAGCCAGCGCCGACCCGCGATCACACCGAGCGGATGCTGGCGGCGTTCGGGGTCACCGTCGCCCGCGACGGCGCGACCGCCGCGGTCGACGGCGGAGCCGAACTGCGTGCGACCGCGATCGACGTCCCGGCCGATCTGTCGTCGGCGGCGTTCTTCCTCGTGGCCGCGTCGATTGCCGAGGGCTCCGACCTGCTGCTGCGCCATGTCGGGATCAATCCGACGCGCTCCGGCATTCTCGAGATCCTGCGCGCCATGGGGGCAGACATCACCGTCGTCGGCGCGCGCTCCATCGGCGACGAGCCCGTGGCCGACCTTCGGGTCAGGAGTGCCGCGCTCAAGGGAATCGAGGTCGCGCCCGAATGGGTGCCGCTCGCGATCGACGAGTTTCCGGTGCTGTTCGTGGCCGCGGCTTGCGCCGAGGGCACGACCGTCGTCAGGGGCGCCGAGGAACTGCGCGTCAAGGAGTCGGACCGGATCCAGGCGATGTCCGATGGGCTGACGGCGCTCGGAGTCGACGCCACCCCCACCGCCGACGGCATGCGGATCGTCGGTCGCGGCGGGGCGGCAACCTGTTTCGGTGGCGGCCGCGTCGATTCCCACGGGGATCACCGGATCGCGATGGCGTTCGCCGTGGCCGCGCTGCGCGCCGCGGCCCCGATCCGGATCGCCGACGTCGCCAATGTCGAGACCTCGTTCCCCGGCTTTGCGGCGCTCGCGAGCCGGGCGGGCGTGCGCGTACGGGCCGAGGCGTGACAGGTCGAGGCGTTAAAGGTCGGGCCGTGACGGGTCGCGACGCCACGGGTCAGGATGCGACAGGTCAGGATGCGACAGGTCAGGACGCCACGGGTGGGGGCGCGACAGGTCGGGATGCGACAGGTGGCGACACGGCAGCGGCGCCCGTGCTGGCCATCGACGGGCCGACCGCCTCCGGCAAGGGAACCATCGCCGCCAGGGTCGCCGCGGCGCTCGGCTGGCACTATCTGGACAGCGGCGCCCTCTATCGGCTGGTGGCGCTCGTGGCCCTCGAACAATCGCTCGACCTCGACGACTCGGCCGCTCTGGTCGCCGTCGCTGCGGCACTCGCCCCGCGGTTCGCCGGCGGCCGGATCCGGTTGGCAGGCCGCGACGTGACCGAGGCGATTCGCGCCGAAGCCGTCGGCAACGCGGCGTCCCGGATCGCTGCCCTGGGACCGGTTCGCCGGGAGCTGGTTGCGTTACAGCACGGCTTTCGGCGGCCGCCGGGCCTCGTGGCCGACGGACGCGACATGGGGACCGTGATCTTCCCCAACGCGGACCTGAAGGTGTTCCTCACGGCAGCTGTCCGCTCGCGCGCCGAACGGCGCCATAAACAGTTGATGGAAAAGGGTTTTTCGGCTAACATCGACGACCTGCTACGGGTACTGGAAGAGCGTGATCGCCGCGACACGACGCGCGCAGCGGCGCCGCTCGCGCCCGCGTCGGATGCAGTGGTGATCGACTCCACCGGGCTCACGATCGATGAAACGGTGGACCGGGTGCTTGCGGTCTGGAGTTCGCGCCAAAGGCCGATGCCGAGCGCGGGTTCGGGCCCCAGGCCGGGAGCCGGTCCTTGACAGCGTGGGCCGGGCCGACTTGAATCGCCGACCTCCGGCAGCAGATAGGCCGATCGGGGCCACCACGCACGTCGAAAGCGTGCGCGGTGGCGATTGCAACACCACCGGGTCCAGGGGGGCCTGGTGAGATCAACGGGAAATCAATGAGTACTGCTGTCGCAGAGCCGCCTGTCAAGGAAGAGAGCTTCGCCGCCCTGTTCGAGGAATCCCTGAAACGTCAGGAGATGCGCCAGGGCGAAGTGATCACCGCCGAGGTGATCCGCGTCGACCACAACTACGTGGTCGTCAATGCTGGGCTGAAGTCGGAAAGTTATGTACCGGTCGAGGAGTTCTACAGCGACCGGGGGGAACTCGAAGTCAAGGAAGGCGACTTCGTCTCGGTCGCCATCGATTCGCTCGAGGACGGCTTTGGCGAGACGCGCCTGTCGCGCGATCGCGCCAAGCGCCTGGCCGCCTGGGTCCAGCTCGAGCAGTCGCTCGATTCGGGCGACATGGTGAGCGGCACCGTCACCGGCAAGGTCAAGGGTGGCCTGACGGTGATGACCAATGGCATCAGGGCGTTCCTGCCGGGCTCGCTGATCGACACGCGGCCGGTCAAGGACACGACCCCGTTCGAGGGCAAGACGCTCGATTTCAAGGTCATCAAGCTCGATCGGCGGCGCAACAACGTCGTGCTGTCGCGCCGCGCCGTGATCGAACTGTCGCAAGGCGAGGAGCGCGCCAAGCTGCTCGAGACGCTGACCGAAGGCGCGATCGTCGACGGCGTGGTCAAGAACATCACCGACTACGGCGCGTTCGTCGACCTCGGCGGCATCGATGGCCTGCTGCACATCACCGACATGGCCTGGCGCCGGGTCCGGCATCCGTCCGAGGTGCTGCAAGTCGGCCAGGAAATCAAGGCCAAGGTGCTGAAGTTCGACCAGGAGAAGAACCGGGTCTCGCTAGGCATCAAGCAACTGGGCGAGGATCCGTGGGTCGGCATCAGCCGGCGCTACCCGCAGGGCACGCGGATGTTCGGCAAGGTCACGAACATCACCGACTACGGTGCGTTCGTCGAGATCGAGCCGGGGATCGAGGGCCTGGTCCACGTCTCGGAGATGGACTGGACCAACAAGAACGTCAACCCCGGCAAGGTGGTCGCGCTCGGCGAGGAAGTCGAGGTCATGGTGCTCGAGATCGACGAGGATCGGCGCCGGATCTCGCTCGGCATGAAGCAGTGCCGGGCCAATCCGTGGCAGGAGTTCAGCGAGAACCATCGCCGCGGCGACAAGGTCAGCGGTTCGATCAAGTCGATCACCGACTTCGGCGTATTCATCGGCTTGCCCGGCGGCATCGACGGTCTGGTCCACCTCTCGGACCTGTCGTGGCAGAAGACCGGCGAGGACGCGGTCCGCGACTTCAAGAAGGGCGACGAAGTCAACGCTGTCGTGCTGGGCATCGACGTCGAGCGCGAGCGGATCTCGCTCGGCATCAAGCAGCTCGAAGGCGATCCGTTCACGAACTTCTCGTCGGCCCACGAGAAGGGTTCGATCATCAACGGCACCGTCGTCAACGTCGATGCCCGCGGTGCCACGATCCAGATCGAAGCCGAGGTCGAGGGTTACCTGCGCGCGTCCGAGATCGCGCGCGATCGCGTCGAGGATGCACGCAACCATCTGAACCAGGGTGACACGGTCGAGGCCATGATCATCAACATCGATCGCAAGAACCGGTCGATCGCGTTGTCGATCAAGGCCAAGGACACAGCCGACACGGCCGAGGCGCTGCAGAAGATGCAGGCCGAGTCGTCGGCAGCCACCGGTACGACGAATCTTGGGGCGCTGCTCCGGGCCAAGCTCGACAAGCAGGACAGCGGCAACAACAGCAACCAGTAACGGATCGGGTTCATTTGCGCGAGGCCGCCGCTTTGCGGCGGCCTTTGCGTGCCCCGGTCCGAATCCTGTCGGAAGACCCGCAATGGCAGAACCGCCGGACCTCGACGATCAATCAGCGCCGGGGACGATGACCAAGTCGGAGTTGATCGCCCGGCTGGCCGACCACTACCCGCAGCTCGTGACCAAGGACGCCGAATACGCCGTCCGGACCATCCTCGAGGCCATGGCCCAG
>JBEVJQ010000018.1:0-5250 GCA_040510055.1 Burkholderiaceae bacterium
CCGCCGGGCTTGTTCTCGACGTAGACGCTCTGGCCGCCCAACTGCTTGGTGATCTCGGTGGCCACGGAGCGCGCGACGACCTCGCTCGAACCGCCCGGCGCGAATGGGACGATGAAGCGGATCGGCTTCGATAGCGGCCACTTCACGTCCTGGGCCCGGGCCAGCGGTGCTGCTCCGGTCGCGGCGAGCGCCGCGGTGGCATTCGCAGCGGCGAGCAACGCGGCGCGGCGTGAGTGATCGACCGTCGACTTTGTCATGGCTATTCGACCTTGGCGGAGGCGCGCAGTTTCTGTTGCAGTTCCTGGATCTTGCCGCGCTCGAGCTGCTGCTGGATCTGCGGGCGGACCTGGTCGAGCGGCGGCGGCTCGGCGTCGCGGACGTCATCGAGGCGGATCACGTGAAACCCGAACTGGCTCTTGACCGGGGCGTCGGTCATCTTGCCCTTGTCGAGGCCGACCATCGCGTCGGAGAACTCCTTGACGAACGTCGTCGCGGTGTTCCATCCGAGGTCGCCACCGTTGGTTCCCGAACCCGGATCCTTCGACTGCTTGGCCAGGTCCTCGAACTTCGCCCCTCCCTTGAGGTCGGCGATGATCTTCTTCGCATCGTCCTCCTTGTCCACGAGGATGTGGCGGGCCTTGTATTCCTTGCCGGTGGCACCGGCCTCCTGGCGGAGCTTGTCGTATTCGGCCTGGACCTGCGCATCGGTCACTGGGTTCTTCTGGAGGTAGTCGCGGATCATTGCCCGGATGAGGATGTCCTGGCGCGCGTTCTCCAATTGCGTACGCACTTCGGACGTCTTGGCGATACCGCGCTTCTCCGCTTCCTGGGCGAAGATCTCGCGCGCCACGAGTTCGTCGCGAACGAGCCTGCGCGTCTCTTCGTTGTCGGGGCGACCCTGGGCGGCGAGCAGTTTCATGAACTCGTCGACCCGAGCCTTCGGGATCGGCTTGCCGTTGACGACGGCCGCGTTCTGGGCCTGGACCGGTGGCGCGGCGGTGACGACGCCGAGTGCGCAAGCGGCCACGGCGAGGCCAATGGCCAGGCGGCGCGCGACCGAGCCGGCACGAGCCGAGCGCCGAGTAGCGGACGATGGGTAATGCAGTCGGCTGGAGTGAATGGCTGACATTGGTTCCTGTCTTCGTAGGAGGGAAGGAGCGCACTGGCCGGCGGTGCGGATGGAACGCGCGCCAATCGGAGGGACCAGAACGGCGGGAGGGCCGGAGGGCCGGCACGTCCACGCTCGATACGATGCGCCGCTCTTTGCGCCTGGGGGGATCAGCGGATACAGGTACGGGCCGCTACGACGATCGGCTGCCGGGCTCGCCCCGCGTATCGGTCGAACCGGCCTAGCGATCGCTCCGAAGGATCAGTCGGCCGGCAATGCTGCCCGGATCGACAAGGCATGGACACGCCCCGGGATCCAGTCGCTCAGGGCATCATACACCAGCCGATGCCGCGCCACGGTCGCCAGCCCCCTGAACGACGCGGCGGTGATCGAGACTGAATAGTGGCCGGCACCACCGGCGGCGCCCGCATGTCCCGCATGGCGATGGCTGTCGTCGAGGACCGCGACGTCGGCATCGGGAAAGGCGGCCAGCAATCGCTCGCGGACCTCGGCCGCCGTCGGTCGTCCGGCAACGGGCGACGCTTCTTCGACTTTCGGGTCAGCTGGCCTCGACATCACCGCCTTCCTTGAGATGGCGCGAGAGGTAGATACCCTGACCGATCACGAACAGCACCGTCAGCGCCAAGGTGCCGAACAACTTGAAGTTGACCCAGGTCGCCGTGTCGAAATTGAACGCGACGACCAGGTTGAGCGCGCCCATCAACGCGAAATAGCCGGTCCAGATCCAGTTGAGGCGGTCCCAGACCGGATCAGGCAAGGTCAGCTGGCCGCCCATCACAGTGCGCAGCAGGTTGCGGCCGGCCAGTCGGCCGCCGACGAGGATCAGCCCGAACGCCCAATAGAGGATCGTCGGCTTCCACTTGATGAAGGCTTCGTCGTGCAGCAGCAGCGTCAGGCCGCCGAACACGACGATGATGACCAGCGAGATCCACTGCATCACCTCGACCGGTCGGCGCCGGGCCTTCAGCCAGCCGATCTGCGCCATCGAGGCGACGATCGCCACGCCGGTGGCGACGTAGATGTCGGCGAACTTGAAGGCGATGAAGAACAGGACAACCGGGAACAGGTCGAACAGGAGCTTGTTCATCGGCGCTGGTGCGAAGGAAGAGGGCGACCTGACATGCCGACATTCTACGGATCCGGCGGCCCGGCACCGCCGGCAAGTCCGCATTCGGCCCGATCGCACCCGGCGCGCCGCCCGTTGTTCGGCTTGACGGCCTCGGTAGATCCCGCCCCGCGCGGCCCCGTTTCCCGGCTTGACGGCCTCGATCCCGCCCCGCGCGCCCGTTGCCCGGCTTGACGGCCTCGATCCCGGCCCGCGCGCCCGTTGCCCGGCTTGACGGGCTTGGCAGATCGCGCCCGCCGCGCCCGTGGCCCGGCTTGACGGCCTTGGAACGGAACTCCACCATTGCCGGGCCGACCGGCGCTCGATCGCCTGTCACCTTCCCACCGACGAGGAAACGCCATGCTGGGCCAGATGATGGACATGCCGCTGTTGGCCTCGTCGCTGCTGCGACATGCGGCACGCCACCACCACGACACCGAGATCGTCTCGCGACGGATCGAAGGCGACATCCACCGCTACACCTACCGCGATGCCGAGCAACGGGCCCGGCGCCTCGCGAGCGCGCTGCAGGTCGCCGGCATCAAGCCCGGCGAACGGGTCGCGACCCTGGCCTGGAACGGCTACCGCCACTTCGAGCTCTACTACGCCATCGGCGGGATGGGCTCGATCGTCCACACTATCAATCCGCGGCTGCATCCGGAGCAGATCGCCTGGATCGTCGATCATGCCGGTGATCGGGCGCTGGCGTTCGACCTGACTTTCCTGCCGATCATCGAGGCGATCGCCCCGCACTGCAAGGGCGTCGAGCACTGGATCGCGATGGTCGACGCCGAGCGCCAACCGGCCAGCGACAAGGTTCCGAACCTGCTCAACTACGAGCAATTTCTCGAGGGCGGCAGCGCCGACTGGCAGTGGCCGACGTTCGACGAGAACACCGCGCTGGGCCTGTGCTACACGTCCGGGACCACCGGCAATCCGAAGGGTGCGCTGTACTCGAACCGCTCGACGGTGCTGCACGCCTACGGCGCGGCGCTGCCCGATGCGATGGCCTGCTCGGCACGCGACGCGGTGCTGCCGGTGGTGCCGATGTTCCACGTCAATGCCTGGGGGCTGCCGTTCATCTGCCCCCTGGTCGGCGCGAAGATCGTGTTCCCCGGGGCCAGTCTCGACGGCAAGTCGGTCCACGACCTGTTCGAGGCCGAAGGCGTGACCTTCTCGGCCGGCGTGCCGACGGTCTGGCTGGCTTTGCTGAACCACGTGACATCGAACAAGCTCGACTTCGGCAGCCTGACGCGGACCGTCATCGGCGGTTCGGCCTGTCCGCCGGCGATGATCAAGGCGTTCCGTGACTATGGCGTCGACGTGATCCACGCCTGGGGAATGACCGAGATGAGTCCGCTCGGAACGTTGTCGCGCCTTCAGAACAAGCATCTCAAGCTGCCCGACGATGCGCAGCGCCGGCTGCTCGAGAAGCAGGGCCACGCGATCTTCGGCGTCGACATGAAGATCGTCAGCGACGACGGCGCCGATCTGCCGTGGGACGGCACGACCTATGGCAACTTGATGGTCCGCGGGCCATGGGTGATCAAGGCGTATTTCCGCGACGAGGGCGGCGACCCGCTGGTCCGCGATGCCGACGGCACCGGCTGGTTCCCGACCGGCGATGTCGCCACCATCGACCCGGACGGGTTCATGCAGATCACCGATCGCAGCAAGGACGTGATCAAGTCTGGCGGCGAATGGATCAGTTCGATCGACCTCGAGAACCTCGCCATCGCGCATCCGGCCGTCGCCCAGGCCGCGGTGATCGGGATCGCCCATCCGAAGTGGGACGAACGGCCGTTGCTCGTGATCGTGAAGAAACCCGGTGCCGAGGTCTCGCGCGACGAGATCCTCAAGTTCTACGAGGGCAAGATCGCCCGCTGGTGGACCCCGGACGACGTCCAGTTCGTCGAATCGATCCCGCTCGGGGCGACGGGCAAGTTGCTGAAGACCCGGCTGCGCGAACAGTTCAAGGACTACACCCTGCCGACGGCCACCGCAGCCGACGGCGGGTAGCGGCGAGTCGCCGGCAGTCGATGCCGGCGATCGACTCCCGACGGGCGACAACAGCGTCGACGGGCCCGACGGTAGGCGTCTCTATCCTGCCTCGAACGCCAGGATCCGCGGCCCCTGGGCGCTATCATCGCCCGGCGAGTGCCGGGCGCTTCCGCCCGGCTGCGGCTCAAGCGCGCCCCGGATTCCCCAACGAATGAACGGAGACAACGATGAGCGTGGACCCGACCAGTAACGTTCCGACGGGCACCGACCCGATCCGGCAGTCGATCGATGATCGGCGTCCGCTGCCGCGTGTCCTCGGCCTCGCCCTGTTCGCCGCCGCGTTCGGGATGGCCATGCCCGCTTCGGCCCAGACCATCAAGGTCGCCTTCATCGATCCGCTGTCGGGCCCCTTCGCCCCGGTCGGCCAGGGCATCCTGAAGCAGTTCGAGTATGTCGCGGCGGTGGCTTCGAACAAGGGCTGGGCGGGCAAGGACGTCAAGTTCGAGATGGTGCCGTTCGACGGCAAGGCGAGCCCCCAGGAGAGTCTGAACCAGCTCAAGTCGGTGATCGACCAGGGGATCCGCTACGTGGTCCAGGGGAACAGCTCGGCCGTCGGACTGGCGCTGTCGGACGCCGTCAGCAAGCACAACCAGCGCAATCCGGGCAAGGAACTCGTCTACTTCAACTATGCCGCCGTCGACCCGGCGCTGACCAACGAGAAATGCAGCTTCTGGCACTTCCGGATCGACGCCAACTCCGACCAGAAGATGGAGGCGCTGACCTCGTACATGAAGGATCAGGCAAGCGTCAAGAAGGTCTACCTGATCAACCAGAACTACTCGTTCGGCAAGGCCGTGGCCACGGCCGCCCGCGAGATGCTGGGTCGCAAGCGCAGCGATGTGGAAATCGTCGGCGATGACCTCCACCCGATCGGCCAGGTCAAGGATTTCGCACCCTACATCGACAAGATCAAGCAGTCGGGCGCGGACTCGGTCATCACCGGCAACTGGGGTGC
>JBEVJQ010000019.1:0-2925 GCA_040510055.1 Burkholderiaceae bacterium
TGCACAGCATCGACTGCATTGTTGGCGGCAAGGCTAGTCTGAAGCCCGGTAATCGCGGTATCCTGAATCGCGTCGACCGCATCGTTGGCGGCAAGGCCGGTCTGCAGTCCGGCTATCGCCGTGCCCTGAACCGCGTCGACCGCGTCGTTGGCAGCAAGGCCCGTCTGCAGTCCGACGATCGCCGTCCCCTGCACCGCGTCGAGCGCATCGTTGACCGAGAGGCCGGCCTGGACAGAGACGAGCGCGGTGCCCTGAGCGGCGTCGACGGCGTCGTTCGCGCCCAGGCGCACATCGAGCCCGGCCACGACTGAGCCCAGCGCAAGGTCGGCACCGGCGTTGGCGGCGATATCGACCTGGACCTGAGCCAGCCCCGCCGCCTGGATTGCGTCGGCCGTGCCGTACAGTGCCAGATCGGTTTGCAACTGGAGTAAGCCGGCGTCCTGCCCCGCGTCGACCGCGAGATTGGCGGCCAGGCCGCCCTGGATTGCGGCGAGCGCGCCGTCCTGAGCGACATCTACGGCGAGGTTCGCCACGGCCCCGGCTTGAAGACCGCCGATTGCCGCGTCCTGCGCCGCATTGACGGCGAGACTGACAATGGCTCCGGCCTGGAGACCGCCGATCGCCGTATCCTGCGCCGTATCGACGGCGAGGCTGGCCACGGCTCCGGCCTGAAGGTCGCCAATTGCGCCGTCCTGGACCAGATCGTTGGCCTGGAGCGCAACGAGGTCGGCGCCGATCATCGCCGTCGCCCCCTGAAGCGCGCCGAGGTCTGCCGCGAGCGTCGCAGTGGTCCCCTGCAGCGCGGCGACATCGCCGCCGATTGTCGCGGCGGCCCCCTGCAGCGCGCCGATGTCGGCCTGCGCCTGGAAGATCGACCCTGCCTGGGCGTTCACCGTCGTCTGGATCGTGCCGATGACCTGTCCCTGGAGGGTGACCGTGGCATCCAACACAAGCAGTTCGGCGATCACGTCGCCGAGCGTCAGCAACTGAGCGTGCGCGGGGGGTGCGGCGAGGCAGACGCCGATCGCGGCCGAGGCGAGGAGCCGGCGACCCAATGCTCGAGTAGATTGCATCATCACCGTCCGTTCTTGCTGAGGCAGGATCGAATGGTAATTGCTCGGCGCTGAATAAGCAGATATACGGACTGCGCGGTTGAATTCGCAAATTACGCAATAATGAATTATTAAGAACCGGTTAGCCGGTCCCTCGAATCCTGACGGCCGCGTGCAAAACTGGCTTTGCTTTATTTCAGCGCACCGCTGGTATGCGTAACCTCGCGAAATTTACGCAAATTTTCGCGTCGATGAGGGCGTCAGGATGTCGGCGGCATTTTCCGATCAAGTCTCTGCGACCCGCCTGGTTCGGGATCTGGCCGCGATTCGTAGCCGGGCTATCCAGGCGCCGGTCACGATCACCTCCCACGGCCGTGCCGAGCTCGTCTTGGTTTCCGCGGAACGCTTCGCGAGACTGAGCGAGGGGAACCACGACGCCGATCGCGCAAACCTCGAAGCCAAGCTCGAAACCGTGCTCGATTGCATCGAGACGCACGTCGTGTTCATTGATCACGAGCTTCGCGTCAGGCGGATCAACCGTGCCATGCGCCGCTCGCTGCGCCTCCCCGACGGCCCGCTGCGCGGCCGCCCCATCGGCGAGCTGCTGCCCCCCGGCGTCGCCCCGTTCATGGTCAAGCGCTTCGAGGAAGTGATGCGCAGCGGACTGATCAGCGAGTTCGATTTACCCTCGCTGCTCCGCCCGGGCCGCCTGCTTCACGCGCGCCTTATCCCGTGGCCGGGCGGCGTCGCCTATTTCTCCGACGACGTGACAGACCGGATGAACGCCATCGACCGCGACATGGAGGCCTCGGCGCTGCAGGAAGCGCTCCAGGCACTCGGCGGGCGCGGCGTCGGCAGCGTCAACGGTGAAGGTGTCGTCGCCTCCGCGAACCCGGGTCTCGCCGCGATGACCGGCGCTGGGCCGGGGAAGCTGATGAACTCGCGGCTCACCGCATTGTTCGACCCGGCCGACCGAGGCCGCATCGATGCCTCGCTGCACAGCGAGTCGGCCGCGGTACTCGACGTGCATTACCTCCTGGCGGGGATCGAGGTCCGCGCCGCGCGGCTGTCGCTCGCCCCCTACCTGACCAGCGACGCGCGCAAGATGATGGCATTCGTGCTCGAGAACCGCTGAGCGGCCGTCGGGATACCGACCACGCAGCACTGGCGCGCGGCCCTGTCGCCCCTTATGGAGGCGCCACCCGAATCCCCGTCCGGACCCCATCCTTCATGCGCATCGCCGTCGCCTCCGATCACGCCGCCGTCGCCCTGAAGAGCGAGCTCGTCCCCTGGTTGCGCGGCGGCGGCCACGACGTCAGCGATCTTGGCACCGACGGTTCGGACAGCGTCGACTATCCCGACTTCGGCTTCATCCTCGCCGATGCCATCGCGCATGGCGAGGCCGAGCTGGGGATCGCGCTGTGCGGCTCGGGGATCGGCATCGCCATCGCCATGAACCGCAACCCGGCGGTGCGCTGCGCGCAAGTGTCCGAGCCGCGTTCGGCACGCCTCGCCCGCCCTCACAACGAAGCCTACGCGATCGCGCTCGGCTCGCGGCTGGTCGGCGTCGACATGGCCAAGGCCTGCGTCGAGGCGTTCCTCGGCGCCGAGTTTTCCGGCGGGCGCCACACCCACCGGGTCGAGAAACTGTCGAAAATGCCGCAGGACGCCTGACCAATGAGCTCGCTTACCCGTGAAGCCGCGAATGAACCCGCCCCCGCCACGTCGGGGGATGCGCTGCACCGCTTCTGGCACGACAGCCTCGCCGAGGCCGATCCCGCGGTCGCCGCGATCATCGGCCGCGAGCTCGGCCGCCAGCGCGACCGGATCGAGCTGATCGCGAGCGAGAACATCGCCAGTCCCGCGGTGCTCG
>JBEVJQ010000020.1:0-16489 GCA_040510055.1 Burkholderiaceae bacterium
TAGGCCTGGCGGATCAGGCTGCGGGCCATCGGCGTCAGCCGGCCGACGGCCTCGTAACCGTAATCGAGCCGGGCCTGTGGATCGAGGCCGAAGAATGGCCCGGCCGACTCGGGATGACCGGCATCGGAGCTGATCACGGCAAACCCCTGCGACAACGCCCGCGTAAGGGGCCCGCCACCGATCGCAGGTCCTACGGCCGGGACGACGACCCCGTCCAAGCCGCCATTGCCCTGATATAGGAAGCGGCCGTTCCAGCTTTCCGGCAGCCGCATCTCGAAGCCGATCGAATAGACCTTGTTGTCGACGGGGCTGGTCCGCTCATTCATCCGTCCGCGAACCAGGCAGTGCGCCGGCACATCGACGTCGATCCCCCCCACCTTCGCCGTGCCCGGCGACTGCGTCACCGACTCGGTGACCACGACGCCTCGATGACTGAAGGTGGCGGCAAGGTGATCGCAGGTGCCCGGGTTGAGCGCGCCCGGCTGGGCCGGCCGGGGTGCGGGCGGGGCCGGCGGTGGCGATGCGCAGGCAGCGAGCGTCGCGGCGACCAGTGCGGACAGGACCGCGGGCGTGTAGCGCTGTTGGCGCGCGCGTCGCGGAGTCATCGGGCCAGTGTCCGACGCCCAGCCGGGTGACGTCAAAATGGGCTGGCCGTCGTCGGGATGGGGCCGCCGGGCTTCGTCAGGGCACGGCCGCTGGCCCTGGCCGGGATGGGGCCGGTGGCCCTCGTTGCTCTCGCTCACTTGGGATCCCTGGTGTTTGAGTTGGTGGCTGCGGACAGCGCCGGGTCGAATCAGCATCGGCCGGTCAACGGCATGAGCTTGACCCGACTAGGCGGCTGCCGGGCGGCCTGGGAGATCGCATTAGAACCGATCGGGCATCGGACGATCGCTGACGGCGGATCCGATTCGCGGTCGCGGGCAAGGGGCGATCCCACAGGCGAGTTCGGCAGGGTCCCGCGATCAGGAGCCGCCGCAGAGGACGGCAGCGCTGTGGCAGATCACGCGGGTACCGTGGAACATCACGGCAGCGCCTTGGCCGAGCGTAGTAGCTTCGTGAAGCAGCAACATGGCAGAGCACCGGAGCGCCAGGGCGAATCACGGCGTGCCGCGACAGAGGGCGAATCACGGCGTGCCGCGACAGATCACAGCGATCACAGCGCGCCGCGGCAGATCACAGCATCGCCGTGGTCATCAGGAAATCAGGCTACGCCGACCAATGGAAATCGGCTGGGCGCAACCTCGATCGGCGGCGGACGGCTCCCGGCCGAAACGCCGTCAGGCGCCAGGCGTCAGCAATACTCCCGGCAGCGGCGACCGCTTGAAGCCGCCGGCAGGCAGTGGCCGCGCCATCGGTTCACGGTCGTCCTTCAGCACCGAGATCTGGTCGACGCCGATGGAACGCAACGCCAACTTGGCGATCGGAATGGCCTCGGTCCGCGAGCCGGCAAATAGAATGACCGGAGTGCCGGGGAAGATGCCGGCGCGGGCGAGGATCTTGCTGATCACTGACGGCGGCTGCAGACGCTGGCTGGCTCGATCATCGAGCACCCAGTCGACCTGGCCGAGATTGACGGCCCCTTTTATCGGCGCCCGCTGCACTTGGTGTATGGGCCTGAGGTCCCAGACGACCGCACCCGCGCGAATTTGCCGTCCGAGATTGGCGAGTGCAGCCTCGGATAGCGGGGATCCCGCGCGCCGCGTAGAGATTGGCAAATCCGGCTGAAGAAAATCCGGAGCAACTGACACTGCTTGTCTCCTGCTCACGTATGCACCACTTGATTGGCGGGAAGCTTACCATCGCCGGTTCGCGTGATCACGTCGCACTGCGGCATAAGTTCCCGGGGCTCAAAGGGGGGAACGAATGGGTGTTGCCGCGGAGATGATCGGTCGCTTGCCCAGTTGCCGGCTGGTTAGATGCGCGAAGTGCACCAGCGCAGTGCAAGGTCGTCGCCTGGGCCCGCTGCTACAACGTGTCTGCGGTGAGTATCGCCGTGACCCGGTGCGCCGACCAGCGCGGCTGGTCCCGCTTCTGTCTACCCTGCTCAGGCGGCGCTGCTGGCGGCCGGGCGACGCCAACGGGTCGCTGCGGTGAACGATGCGGCTGCGGATGCCACCCAGGCGCGCCAACCATAGAGTGGTACGAAGCGGGCGTCGGCGATGGCCATGCGGACATGGCGGTCGGCGACGAAACGCTCCCTCTCGGCGAACGCCGCGAGCAGGGCCTTGTCGGCGAGGATGTTGATGCGTCGGCCGAGGCCCTCGCTATCGCGCGCAATCAGCGCCACGGCGCGCGGTTCGAATGTCTGCGGGTCGCCGCCAGCGAGCCGTAGGCGGTACGACAGGTAGTCGGCAACGTCGGCCGCGCCGAGGGGTCCGAGCTGGAACCGCTCGGTGATCCGCTCGCGTAGCGGCCGCATCCGCGCTGTCGCCAGGGTCTGCCGCAGTTCGTCCTGGCCGACGAGGATGATGCGGAGGAGCTTGTGCTGCCGGGTCTCGAGGTTCGACAGCAGCCGGATCTCCTCGAGCGCGTCCGGCGACATCACATGGGCCTCGTCGATGAGGACACTGACCCGCTTGCCCTCCAGATGCAGCTCGATCAGCTTCATCTGCAGCGCCTTGAGTAGTTCGCGCGGCGTTCGGCCCGTCGGACGAATCCGCAGCTCCTGCGCGATCGTCAGCACGATGTCATCGCGAGTCATCGCCGGGTTCGCGATATAGGCGATCTCGAGCGAGCTGGGGCGGTGGTCGATCAGCATCCGCGCCAGCATCGTCTTGCCGGTGCCGACTTCGCCGGTGACCGTGACCACGCCTTCGGTGTTCATCGCCGCGTACAGCAGCGCGCGCAGGATCGCACCCCGGTTGCCGCCGGGGTAGAAGAACGGCGTGTGCGGGGTCAGCTTGAACGGCGGTTCGCGCAGGACGAAGTGGTCGAGATATAGCGGGCGGCCAACGGCGGACATCACCATCGTCGCGCTCCGCTCGGGCTTGCGGCCGACGAGTGGCCAGGCGCCACGTCACCGAGCACCGGCTCCCTCTGGAGCGTCCGTGACAGGGCTTCGCTTGCGATGGTTGCGACGCCGGGGGCCTCGATGGCAGCGGCCACGTCCTGAACGTCGGGATTGAAGGCAGCGAAGCGGAACATGTGGCGCAGTCTGAACCGGTCCGCCGTCGCCGCGGCCCTCGCGCGGGTTCGCGGCGACGGGCGCGAGCGCCCCGGGCACGAACGGCAACGCCTGTGGCGAGCGGATGACGCGGCCGGCTGCTGCAGGGGCTCCAGCCTCGCGTCCGTGACCGGGCCGAGTCGGCTCGGAGCCGGCTGGTCGACAGCAGCGCGCGCGGTGGCGCCACCACAACGACTGCTTGCCGCTGATGCGCCGGGCCGTCGCGTCCGTCGCTTGCGACAAGCGCTGGGACGCGCGCCAGGACGATAGTCGGCAGGCAACGGTTGGCCGGTCGACGACCGTACGACACCCGGTACGGAAGGTTTCATGCTCGAACGCCCCAATTCACTGCCCTGCCCGATCACCGCCAGGCTGGCACTCACCGCCCTGGCCGGCGTGGTCGCGACGACCGCAGTCGGATGCGCCGGAAAGCTGATGCAGCCGAGCGACTACCACCTGGGACGGGCCGGCGCCGCTCCCGCCGCGGCGGCGGCACCGACGCCGCGCGCGGACGACGTCACCGCGGCCAGCGACATCCCGGCGATAGTCGGCGGCCCCGGGCTGCCGCCGCGGCCGCGTAACGGTCCCGTGCTTGAAACCTATTCGGTCGTGGTCAACGACGTCGAGATCTCCGAGCTGCTGTTTGCGATGGCGCGCGACGCGAAGATCGACGTCGATGTCCATCCGTCGATCCGCGGCAAGGTCTCGCTCAATGCGATCAACCAGACGCTGCCGCAGATCCTGTCGCGGCTCGCCCGCCAGATCAATCTGCGCTACGAGTTCGACGGCCGCAACCTCGTGGTCTTGCCCGACGACGCCTTCGTCCGGCACTACACGGTCGACTACGTCAACATTTCGCGCGATTCGACGGCCAACACCAGCATCGCGACCCAGATCGCATCGGCTGGCCGCGATCCGGTAGGAACGACGACCTCGACGCTGTCGAACAACTCGACGACGCAGATCGTCAACACCTCGAACAATCGGTTCTGGAACACCCTGATCGGCAACCTGCGCGCGCTGATCGACGACGTGGGACCAGCCGATGCATCCAATCAGGCATTGGCCGCACGCGCCGCCGGTGCCGGGGCCAACGGCGGCGCGGCCGCCGGAGTCCCTGATGCCGCCGCCGCCGGATCGGCGAACATCATCCCCAGCCCGGAGACCGGGATCGTGACGGTGCGCGCGACCCAGCGCCAGCACGAACGCGTGCGCGAGTATCTCGACCGGTTGCTGAACTCGGCCCGCCGCCAGGTGATGATCGAGGCGACGATCGCGGAAGTGCAACTGTCGGAGGAATTTCAGCAGGGCATCAACTGGCAAAAGGTGCGCAACGACGGCAGCGGCTGGGCCTTCACCCAGCAGCCGTCGGGTCCCAGCCCGCTCGGCACCGGTGCGGTACCGGGATCGGGCCCGGGCGGGATCACCTTCCAGGCCAACCCCGGGCCGGGCAACAACGTCGGCGGCGCCGTTTTCGGCGGCAGCCAGACGCCGGCGCTCGGCGTGCTGCGCTACCTGAGCACCGGTGCGGCTGGCAGCATCGGCGCGGCGGTCTCGTTGCTGCACGGCTTCGGCAAGGTCAAGGTCCTGTCGAGCCCGAAGATCAGCGTCCTCAACAACCAGACGGCGGTGTTGAAGGTCGTGGACAACCGCGTCTACTTCACCATCGGCGTGCAGGTCACGCCGGGATCGGTAACGGCGGCGCCGCTGGTGACTTATACCTCGACACCGAACACCGTCCCCGTCGGCTTCGTGATGGCCGTGACGCCGCAGATCGAGGAGACCGGGTCGGTCACGATCAACGTGCGGCCGACGATCTCGCGGATCATCGGCTACGTCACCGATCCGAATTCGGCCCTCGCCAGCAGCAACGTCACGAGTCGAATCCCCGAGATCCAGACGCGCGAGATCGAATCGATCCTGAAGGTCACCAACGGCGACGTTGCCGTGATGGGCGGCTTGATGCAGGAGTCGGTCGACTACCGGACCGACGGCGTCCCCGGCGCTGCCGGCGTGCCGATCTTCGGTAACCTGTTCAAGTACCGCAACGAGAACTCGTCCAAGTCCGAACTGGTGATCTTCCTGCGACCGGTCGTGGTCCGCGACGCCAGCCTCGAGGGCGACTACAGACACCTCAAAGGGCTGCAGCCGGGCGAAGATTTCTTCAGCAAGCCCGACTTTCCAGCCGTGCCACAGGCCTGGGTGCGCCAGGACACAACGCGGCGGTCACCGGCCAACGCCGCGGCGACCGATGGCGATTCGAACCGCAGGCAGTCGACGCCGTGAGCCTGCTGATCAAGGCCCTCGAACAGGCCGAGCGCCGACACCGCCAGGCGACTGGCCAGGGGGCGCAGACGCTCGAAGCCGCGGCCGATGACCTCGCCGGCATTGCTGCCGGTGCGTCGGATGCTCGACGTGACGGTGCTGCCCGGCCGCAGGCGTCGGACGACAGCTCCCGGCGTCATCGTCCGGTCCACGGCCCGGCGCTTGCACTCGCGCTCGAGCCAGCCGCAGAGGCGCCCGATGGGACGGCCCCCCAACTCGCAACGCAGCAGGGGGCGGGTCGCGATCGCGACTCCGCCGCTGCTGCCACTCTCGCCGACCGACCTGCGCTGGCGCACGCACCGTCGTTCGCCGAACTACCGTCGTTCGCAAATGGACCGTCGTTCGCGGGCGAATCCTCGTTCGAGGGCGACCCCTCGTTCGCGAACGGACCATCGGTCGCCGATGAAGCCCCGTTCGTGGATGAGCCCTCGCTCGTGGAGCCATCGGTCGCCGATGCAGCCTCGTTCGCTGATTCGTCGTCATTCCCCGATTCGTCGATCCTCGCCGCTCCCCTGGCCCCTGCCGACTCGGCAGCACGCGCAACGGAAGCCGTCGACCCCGAAACGCGACCATTGCCCGCGCGCAGCACTGCACGGTCGTCCGAAGCGCTCGGCGGGGATTGGTCGACACCCTCGGGGCGCACGCAGTTCGCGATCGGAACGGCCGCAGGCCGCGCCGAGGCCTTCCCGTCCGAGCGTTCCCGGATCGATCAGATCGCGACCGACTGGCCGCAGATCGCCGGATCGACCGGGCGGCCGGCAACCGATGCTCGTCACGATGACGTCGCTCCGCTGCGATCAGCAGGCACCGAGCGCCGCAATCGGCTGATCCTCTGGAGCATCGTGGCCGCGGCCACGGCCGGAGTCGCCGGCTGGTTCGGCTTCCAGTTGCTCGCGCCCGGCGGCGATGACTTCGGCGCCGTGGCCGCTCATCCGGCCTTCGGCCAGCAAGCGCTGCCGACTCCCGTCCCGCCGATTGCGGCCATAGGTACGGAAGCCGATGCGACGGGGACGACAGCGACTGTAACCGCGGCGCTGCAGACGGTGCCGCCGACGGCGGCACCGGCACCCGTTGCATATCCAGCGCCGGCACCGCTGCAATCGACCGGCACCGACACCATGGCGGCGACGCCGGAAAGGACCGGGCGCGGGCAGCAGCGCGCGGCATCGACCGAGGGACAGGCGCCATCCTCGGAACGGTCGGCATCCTCAACACCGTCGGCATCCTCAGCACCGTCGGCACCGTCGGCATCTTCCGCATCGGTCGCATCCGGCAAAGCGGTGGTCGCGAGACCGGATGTCGCACCGCTCGCCGCTGCGCGAGCAGCGCTCCCGAGCTCGTTGCCCGCCACGATCACCGGCGACACCGGGACGACGAAGTTCCGTCCCCCAGCGAGCGCTCCGGGGATCCGGCTGTTGCCGGGGACGTCGCGCGAGGAGTCGATCGCAACGCAACTCGAGAGCGGCTATCGCGCGCTCGCCGCCAACGATCGGGCGACGGCAACGCGCGCCTACGAAACGGCATTGACGCTGGACCGCAATAACGCCGACGCGCTGGTCGGACTGGCGACGCTCGCCAGCCGCGACGGCGAACCGCTCCGTGCCGAACGGCTTCTGAGTCGCGCCTTGCAGGCCGATCCGTCGCACGCCGGTGCCCGTGCCGCGGCGCTCGCGCTGCAGGGGCACTCCGACCCGGTGGCTGAGGAGAGTCAGCTGCGCAACCTGATCGCGGCCGACGGCAGCCAGCCGTCGCTGTGGCACGCGCTGGGCAATGCGCTGGCGCGCCAGCAGCGCTGGCCCGATGCCCAGCAGGCGTACTTCAACGCGGTTGCAGGTGACCCCGAGCAGCCGGACTACACCTTCAATCTGGCAGTGAGCCTCGAGCGGCTGCGCCAGCCGCGGGCCGCGCTCGACCACTATCGTCGTGCCCTGGTGCTGGCCGGCCGCCGCGGCGGCGGTTTCGATCTGGCGCTGGCTCGCGCCCGCGTGACCACGCTCGAGCAACGACTGGACGCGGCTGCGCCATGACGCCCGAAAAGCCGGCCCAGGCGATGGCGGCCCCGCGCCGGCCTCTCGGCCAGACGCTGTTGGCGCGCGGGATCCTGACCCAGGATCAACTGCGCATCGCGTTGATGGAACAGAAGGCGCGCAGTGTCCCGCTCGGGCGGACGCTGGTGCAACTGGGCTTCCTCAGCGAGGCGACGCTGCGCGAAGTCCTCGCCGAGAATCTCGGCCATCACCACATCGACCTGACCCGGCTGGTCCCGAGCCCGGCGGCGGTGCGGCTGGTGCCGCGCGACTTCGCGCGTCGCCATGCCGTGTTCCCGGTGAGCGTCGACGAGACGCGCAGGACGCTGCGGATCGCCTGCGCCAATCCGAACAACGTCGTCACGATCGACCAGCTCAACGCCCAGCTCAAGGGCCGCTACCGACTGGAACTCGCGATCGCCGCCGAGGGCGAGATCGCCAATGCGATCGACCTGCACTACGGCAACGAACTGTCGATCGACGGGATCCTGAACGAGATCGAGACTGGCGAGATCGATGCCGCGAGCCTCGAGGCCGCCGGTCGCGAATACAGCGGACCGGTCGTACGGCTGGTCGGCGCTATCCTCGATGACGCGATCCAGCAGCGCGCCAGTGACATCCACTTCGAGCCCGAGTCCGGCTTCGTCCGGATCCGATACCGGATCGACGGCGTGCTACGCCAGATTCGCGCGCTGCATGCGCGCTTCTGGCCGTCGATGTCGGTGCGGCTGAAGATCGTCTCGGGGATGAACATCGCCGAATCGCGCGCGCCGCAGGACGGCCGGATGTCGCTGGTGATGAACGGCCGCCAGATCGACTTCCGTGCCGCGGCGCTGCCGACGATCCACGGCGAGAACTTCGTGCTGCGGATCCTCGACCGCGAGAGCAGCCTGATGACGCTCGAGCAGATGAACCTCGCGGCCGACCAGATCGAGGCCATCCAGGCGATCATCGCCCGCCCAGAAGGCATCGTGCTGGTCACCGGCCCGACCGGAAGCGGCAAGACCTCGACGCTGTACTCGATCCTTTCGCGCCTGAACGACGAGCGCGTCAACATCATGACGCTCGAGGACCCGGTCGAATTTCCGCTGCCGATGATCCGGCAGAGCAACCTGGCCGCCGGCCTCAAGCTCGAGTTCGCCTCGGGCGTCCGCGCCCTGATGCGCCAGGACCCGGACATCATCCTGATCGGCGAGGTCCGCGACGACGAAACCGCGGCGATGGCGCTGCGTGCGTCGATGACCGGTCACCTCGTGTTCTCGACGCTGCACGCGAACTCGGCGATCGGCGCCATTGCGCGGCTGCGCGACCTCGGCCTGCAGTCCGAATTGATGGCCGGCAGTCTCATCGGCGTCATCGCCCAGCGCCTGGTTCGCCGGCTGTGCGAGCACTGCAAGGTTCCGTATGACGCCAACCTCGAGACCCGGATGCTGCTCGGGCTGCCGGCCGACCGGCCCGCGACGCTCTACCGCGCCGAGGGCTGCCCGCAGTGCCAGTACCAGGGCTTCAAGGGCCGGATGGCGATCCTCGAGATCCTGCGCTGCGACGACGAGATCGACGAACTGATCGCCCGTGGCGAGTCGCAGCAGCAACTGCTGCAGGCCGCGCGGCGCACCGGCTTTCGCTCGATCGCCGAGGATGCCGCGCGCCGGATCGTCGATGGCGTGACATCGATCGACGAGGCGGCACGCGTCGTCGACCTCAATCGGCTGGTTCGCAGCCAGGCACAGCCGACGCCGCGAGCCGCCGAGGCCGCCCCCGCGACCGCCATGCCGATATCCGCCATGCCGACGACTGCCGCGTCGCACCGCGCCGCCGGCGCGCCGGCTCGCGCGGCGCTGACGGAGGTCGACGATGGCGCTGTTTGACTATCGGGCCGTCGACCGCAACGGGCGCATCACCGCCGGCCGAATGCCGGCGCAGAACGAGCGCGAACTCGAGAACCGGTTGCGGCTGGCCGGGCTGGAGGTGATCAGCTCTGCGTTGCGTCGCGAGTCGCGCCGCATCCGCGGCGGCAAGCGCGTTTCGCGCCGCGAGCTGATCAACTTCTGCTTCCACCTCGAACAGACGCTGCGCGGTGGCGTCCTGCTGACCGATGCACTGGGCGACCAGGTCATCGACGCTCCGCCGTCGCGGATGCGCGACGTGATCTCGGTGATCCTCGAATCGGTCCGCGAAGGAATGCCGTTGTCGTCGGCGCTGGCCAATTACCCGGCGGTTTTCGACGGCGTGTTCATCGGGCTGGTGCGAGCCGGCGAAGCGTCCGGCCACCTGGCCGAAGCGTTCGGCCGGATCGGGGCTCGGCTGCGTTGGATCGACGAACTGTCGAGCCAGGTGCGGCGGATGCTGACCTACCCGGCGTTCACGCTGGTGATCCTGCTCGCCACGACACTGTTCCTGCTCATCTACCTGGTGCCGCAACTGTCCGATTTCATCCGCGAAGCGAGCGGCGGACAGTTGCCGCTGATGACGCGGGTGCTGCTGGATCTCTCGAAGCTGTTGTCCGAACACTGGCTCGCGCTCGCCTGCGCGCCGTTCGTGATCGCGGCAGTCGGCTGGCTCTGGTATCGCAGTCTGGGCGAGCGCGGGCTGACCGCCATCGACCGGTGGAAGCTGAAGTTGCCCGTGGTCGGACCGGTGTTCGAGCGGATCGCGCTCGGCCGGTTCACCTCGCTGCTCGGCCTGTTGTACGCCTCGGGGGTTCCGGTGCAGCAGTCGCTGCAGGTCTGCCGCGACGCCGCCGGCAACCGCTGGCTCGCCCGCGGCATCGTCGAGGTTCATGACGCGGTGATTCAGGGTAGCGCGCTGGTCCAGGCATTCGAGCGCGCCGGGCTGTTCCCGAACCTCGTGTTGCGGATGGTCCGGATCGGCGAGACCACCGGCGAACTCGATCGCGCGCTGGCCAATGTCAGCTACTTCTACAACCGCGAGATCACCGAGCGCATCGACCGGATCCAGGCGCTGGTCGAGCCGGTGCTGACGGTCTGCATGGGGATGCTGCTCGGCTGGCTGATCATGGCCGTGCTCGGGCCGATCTACGACATGCTCGGCAAGATGAGGATCTGAGCGCATCCATGACTGGCTACTGCACGCTTTACCTCTGCGACCGGCAGGCAATCCTGCTGCGCGAGCAACGCTCGCGCCTCACGCTCGCCGGCGCCATCGGTCGCGGTGACGACGATCGGGTTGCGGCCGCCGCGCTAAGGTCGCTGCTCGCCCGCTTTCCGAAAGACAGGCTGACCGTCGTTGTCGACTCGGTCGACGAGGAACTGCTGGTCGAATCGCTGCCGCCGCTGGGAAACCGTGATCTCGGCGAACTGGTCGCCCGCCGCCTCGAACATCGCCGCGAGCGCCGACTGCTGTCGTGGTCGGCGCCGCGGCGGCTGACCATCCCGGGGTGGCAGCGCGGGGCAACGGTGCGGGTGCCGGTCCGCATCGGTCTGCTGGCCAGCGACGGCGGCACCGCGCCGTGGCTGCAGGCGGTGCTCGCTGCCGGCGCGCGGATCGACCGGATCGCCTCGCCGGCGCTGCTCTCTGCGCCGGTCGCGGCCCGCCTCGGCAGGGGCCGCAACGACGGCCTGCTGGTCACCGTCGGCCCCGCCGGCATTCGCCAGACCCTGGTCACCGATGGCGTCGCCCGCTTCACGCGTCTGGCGCAGTTGTTCGATGACGGGTCCGACGTCGGCGCGATCCTCGCCGAATGCCGCCGGACACTCGAATACCTGTTGATGAATCAGCTCGTCAGGCGCGATGCGATCGCCAGCGGCCGGCTACGACTATGGCTGGTCGCCGACGGCATTGGCCAGGGCGGCGCGTTGCCGGCGACGCTGGCCGTCGACAGCGCGAGCTCGATCGCGCTGAGCGCCGTCAACGCGGCGGATCTCGGCGCACCACGGTCCGATCGGCCGCTGTCGGGCGGCGTCGGTGGTGCCGTGCTCTGGACCGATCGCCGGCTCGCCGGCGCGCTGGCCGGCGGCTACGAAAGCGCCGCGGCGCGTCGGCCACTGCTCATTGCACGCTTGCAGCGGGCGATCGTCGGCGGTGCGGCCGGGCTGACCGTCGCATCGGCCGTGGCGCTGGCGACCGTCGAGCTGATCGCGGCATGGAACGACGAGCAACCGGCACGGGCGACCAACGAATGGCAAGAGCTCGCCGAGCAACGGTTGTCGGCCGCAGTGTCGCGGTTGCCGATCAGCGGCTCGGAGATGCGCCGGCTGGTGGCTGCAGACCGGGCGCTGCGCGAGCGCCGGATCGATCTCGACGCGCTGCTGCAGCCCATCGCCTCGGCGGTGGAGTCGTCGCCGGCGATCCGCCTCGAGCGCCTCGCATGGGCCCGTCCAGCGCCGCAGCCGGAGGCGCCGGCGCTGCGGCCAGCCGAGATCACTATCGAAGCGACGATCCGGCCGCCCGCGACCAAGCGCGAGGCCAATGGCGCCGCCGAACGCTTCGTGGCCGCGCTGGCGGTCCGTTGCGGATGCCCGGCGGTGTTGGCGAAGCCGCCGTACGACCCCGATGCAGCGTCCGCCTTCAGCGGCCGCGGCCAGCTCGAATCATCATCCGCGGCCGATGCCGGCGGCGGGCGATCGGAGGGCAAGGCAGGGTTCATCGTCCGGATGCCACAACCGCGGGCGGCGTCAGCCGGGATCCGCAGGGCAGCGACCGATGCCGGCTGACCTCGTTCGTTCCCTGCGCCCGATGCTGGTCGTCGCGCTGACCCTGGTCATCGCATCGGCGGCGATGGGCTTTCGCGCCTGGCAACGGCACGAGCAGTTCGAGGCGATGCGCATCGAGCGCGAACAGCAGGTCCTGGCATCGTTCCATTCGGTCCAGCAGATGCGCAGAGACCTGGTCGATGCCGAGAACCATGAAGCCCGATATCGCGAGCTCGTCGCCAGCGGCGTCGTCGGACCGTGGGACAAACTGGCGACGATCGACCGGCTCGAGGGCGCCTTCGGCCTGTGGCCCGGCGTGTTCGGCGATTACAGCGTGACGACGGCAACCGGCGCATTCCCCGCCGGCATCGAACGCGCCGAGAACCACGGCTATCGCGAAGTGGTCGCGAGTCTGGCGCTGACGCCGCGCCACGAACTCGAGTTGGCCGCCGTGATCGACGCGGCCGCCGCCGGAACGCAACCCGGCGATGTAGCCGGCTGCGACATCCGACGCGGCGACGGCTCTCCGCTCAGCCTGCAGGTCTCTTGCTCGCTGGTCTGGCATGGTTTCGAACGGCTGCCGGTTCCGGGCGCGCCGGCGGCGATGGCTGATGCGAGTTCGGGCGCGAGTTCGGGCGCGACTTCGGAAACGACTTCAGGCGCGACTTCGGGCGCGACCGTCGCTACCAACACCGGACCCGCAGTCGCGAGCCGGCCCCGGGCGCAGCTTGCTCTCGGGACTCTGTTCTTCACGCCAGCCGAGCGCGCTCGCGCCGAGCACGATCCGGAGGCGGAGTCCGGCGCGCTGTCGGCAACGCCTTCGAACGTGGGGGCCGGTGCGACGCTGCCGGCGTCGATGGCGACGCAGACTATCGATCGCCGGGTCCGCGGATACGTCCGGCGCAGCGACGGCGACGACGTCGTCTGGGTCGACGGGGCGCCACTGGTGCTCGAGCGGCCGGCCGACCTCGACGAACGGACGCTGCGCCTGGCGCCGCATTCGCGGACGCGACCGCTGGTCGGAGCGGACGCGGCCGGCGGTATCCGCCGCGCGACACCGCCGGCACGCTGACGGTGTCGACGACGGTCACGGACCGGTCACGACGCCGGCCCGCGCGGCGCGGGGCGGTTGTCGGGCGTGGGCGCCAGCGTGGGGTTTTCGGATACCTGTTCGCGATCACCGCGGCCGCCGCGATGGTTGCACTCACCACGGGCGCCCTGGGATTGCTCGACCGACAGGCGACACGCCGCGCCGACGCAGCGCGGATCCTCGCCGATGCACGCACCCTGGTCCTGGCGCACCTGGCCACGCCGGACGTCGTTCCGGGGACACGGCGACTGGGCCAGCCGGGCCGGCTGTTCGACCTTCCGGTGGCCGCGGGAGCCGGTCCCGACGCGACCGAGCCGGACTACGACGGCAACGGTGAGACCGCGGGCCGGTGCGCGTTCCGCGGCTGGACACCGGGCCAGGCGCTGCAGCCGGTGACGAGCGCCGCCGCCCGTTGCTTTGGTCGGCTCGCCTGGCGCGATCTCGGCCTCGTGTTGCCGGACAGCGATCCCGGCGATCCCGCCGGCGCGGTCCCGTGGGTCGTAGTGTCGCCCAACCTCGCGGCCGACCGGGGCTGCCTCGTCGACCTCAATCCGCTGCTCCTCGGGACATCGTTCGCCGCCTACGGCTGCGACAACCGCCCACTGTTCCCGTGGCTGCGCGTCGTCGATGCCCGGGGACGAACCTTGTCCGACCGCGTCGCCGTCGCGTTGATCCTTCCCGGCCCGCCACTGGCGGGCCAGGTGCGTTCGCCGGCAGCCGGGCCAGCAGCCTGGCTCGACCGGTTCACTCTCGCGCCCGGCTGCGCTGCACCGTGCCAGCCCGGGACCTGGAGCAATGCCGCCTTCGACCACCCGGACGGACAACCGACGACGATCACCGCCGGTCCGGCCGACGACCCGTCGGCCGCGCGTCCGGGCTCCGGCATCACGCTGCCGCTCGACTTCAATGACCGGCTGGTCTGGATCACCGCCGACGAACTGTTTCGCGAACTCGAGAAGCGGGCGCGGAACGAACTGCTGCGCGCGCTCGCCACGTTCCGCGACACGAACCACTACTTTCCGTACGCCGCGCCATTCGATGCGACCGGCGGCGACTGTCGCGACGGCCTGCGCTTCGGCCATCCCGCAGCCGCAGCCGGAAACTGCGGTACCGGGCAGCACCTGGCGCTCGCCGACTGGTTCGTCGGCGGCGGGTGGCAGCACTACTTCAGCTACGCCGTCTCGGACCAATGCCGACACGGCCGCAGCGCATGCGTGGCACCGGGACTCACCGTCGGCAGCGACACCGCTGTCAACGCCCTGATCATCGCGCCGGGTGTACCGATCACGACCGCTCCCTACGCCGCGTCGCTGGGTGCACCGCAACGACCATTGAACGGCATGGCCCTTTCAGCCGATGCCCGCCAGTACCTGGACACGACCGTCAATGCCAACGGCGCGGCCGGCGTCTTCGCCGCCACCGACGGCGCCCCGGCTCCCGCCAACGACCGCCTGGAGATCGTCCGATGAAGCCCGTGACCGCTGCCCGCCGCGGTGGCCGACACCACCCGGCCCGGCGCCCGCTCGCAGCTGGGTTGCCCGGCCCGGCCGCGGCTCGGGGCTTCACGTTGGTCGAGATCGCGATCGCGACGATGATCCTCGGGCTCCTTGCCGTCGGAATCATCGGGTCGCTCAGCCAGCAGGCCGAACAGCGCCGCTTCGCCGAGACGCGGACGCAACTCGACCGCGCCCGCGGCGCCCTGCTCGCCTTCGTCACGACCAACGGGCGGTTGCCGTGCCCAGCCACGACGGCCAGCGCCGGCCAGGAGGTCATCACCTCGGCACCGACCGCCAATCCCACGACCTGCGCGGTCGAGGCCGGACTTCTGCCTGCGGTCACGCTCGGCATGCCCGACGTCGGCACCGGCGGATGGGTCGAGAACGGCTGGAACGACAGCGCGTCGGCGATGGCGACACGGCCGCGGGCCCTGCGCTACGGGGTCAGCCGCCTCTCGGGGACCGAGCAACATGCGTTGACCTCTTCCCGGCTCGGCGCCACCGACGCCACGGCCGGCACCCGCCGCGCGGCCGTCCAGGCGCGCTTCGCCAACGGCGAAGGCTGGTTCGTCTGTGCCAGCAGCACCGGCATCGTCGGCGCGGGCAATCGCTGCGGCAATCCTGCCAACGCCCTGGCGCTGGCGGCCGCCGCCGCGGTCTGGAGCACGGGCGGCAACGGCCATCGCGCTGCCGCGTGGTCGGCCGACGAGCGCCAGAACGCGCTGGTCACGGTGCCGCGGGTCGCGATCAGCCGCACGGTAGCCCCCGAGGGCGCGGTCGGGGGTGCCTTCGACGATCAGGTCACCTGGCTGCCGTTCACGCTGGTTGCCGAGCGGCTGGTGGTCACCGGCCTGCTGCCGTGATCCAGCTCCCTCGGTGGTGGCCGACAGCAACACCGGCGACGCAGCCGAACTGGCGTTTCAGGCCGCCCGTCTGCGCGAACTGGAGCGCACTGCGGGGGCGTCCGATCCTACCTACAAGATCAAGCCAGTCCTGCAGGGAGTCTCACGTGAACAGCCATCAAGGCGCCATCAAACCGTCCGAACGGGGTTTCACCCTCGTCGAGATCGCAATCGTCCTGGTCATCATCGGGCTGCTCCTCGGCGCAGTCCTGAAGGGCCAGGAACTGATCTTCAATTCGAAGGTCAAGGCCACGTACAACCTGAGCCGCGAAGTTTCCGCGGCGATGTACGGTTATCAGGATCGCTACAAGCAACTGCCCGGGGACGACCCGCAGGCGGGGGCGCGCTTCCCGACAGCGGCACCGGCCGCGCGCAACGGTAGCGGCGACGGTCAGATCGCCTGGGGTGGCGACTGCCGCACGGGCGGCGCCAACCTCGAGAACTGCCAAGCCCTTTATCACATGCGCCTGGCCGGCTTCCTCGCGGGCGCCGGTACGACCGCCATCAGCGCGCCCAGCGGCGGCTTCGCGACCCTCGGCCTCGGCACGACGACGAGCCCCGGCAACAACAATCCGGTGCTGTTGCTGAGCCAGAATTCGATGAGCCACAAGATGATGAGCGCGATCGACACCAGCTTCGACGACGGCGACCCGACCACTGGAACGGTCCGTTGCGCCACCATCACCAGCTACGACCTCTCGAACCCCGACAGCCGGATCGCGAGCTGGTGCTCGTTGGCCCTCTGATCGGCAGGCCGGCAAGTTCCGGCCCACTGACCTACTGATTCTGGCCCACCGATCGAGGCCCACCGATCGAGGCCCACCGATCGAGGCC
>JBEVJQ010000021.1:0-2658 GCA_040510055.1 Burkholderiaceae bacterium
GGCAACCGATCCCAGCAGGTAACGGGCCCGGGTCGGTAACCGTCAAAATGCCGGATCGCTGCCACAGAGCCCTGTTGGCAAAGGGGCGCTGCGGGCGCCCGGCCAGATGGGGTGCAGAGTCGCCGAATGGACCGGAGCGGGAATCCGTTGAAAGGTCCGGTACAGGAGTCCGGCGCGGGGCCGGGGCCGGCGGGGACTCGTGCCGCGAGCGCCCAAGGCCGCGGCGCACCCCCAGGCCACGGTGCCAAGGGTGGTCGCGGGAGGCGGAAGTACTATCGCCGACCATGCCGCCCCCGGAGATACGACACCGATCGGCCACGGCGGCGCCGCTACGACTTCGATGCCCACGATCCTGCTCGTCGACGACGACGCCGCCTCGCAGCAGCGTCTGCTGCACGACGTGTCGCACGAACTGCGTTCGCCGCCTGCTACTCGGGCCGCTGGCCGCACATCCACTTCGAGATCTATTCGACCCTGACCGCGGCGCTCGACAGTGGGACGGAAGGCGACTACGCGAAGGTTTCACAATTGGCGCTGCCAGCCGATGTCTGCGCGACCGTCCACAACAGCGCCGACGGCTATTCGTCCAGCGTTCGAAACCTGCAGGGCATCAGCCTCGCATCGGACAACGTGTTTCGCGACGACTCGGCGGCGCGGCAGATGGCAACGGTTACCGGGTCGGTCGCATCGGGCTAGGTCGCGTCGCTGACGGTCGGCGTCCAGGATTGACGGCCGGCGGGTCGCGGCCGGAAAACGGTCTCAGGATCGGCCCACGACGGAAAGGTCTGACGAGCACTGAGCGGCCGTCCGGAGCTACCGCTCTCTGTGCTCTGTGAACAGGTCGCGCCCTCTGTGCTCTGCAATAGATCGGGTCTGCCCCGATGGGCAGGTCGGGCTGCCTCGAAGGATAGGCCCGTCCTGCCCGGATGGCCGATGCGGCCGGCGCAGCGGCCGTGCACGATTCGTGGCATCACACGCATCGCGTATGGAGCCACGAATCGTGACCCGACCCGAAGACGACCCCTCCGCTGCCCCAGGTCCTTCCACTGCCCGTGGCCCCTCCGCCGACCCTGGCCCGTCCGCTGCCCCCGGCCCGTCCGCTGCCGCGCCGTCGCTCTCGGCCACGCCTGCCAGCGGCGCCAGCCTTGCCGACGCCGTCGAACGCGTGGCCCGCTCGGTCGTCGGTCTCGCGACGCGGCGGCGCGGACTGGCGAGCGGCATTGCCTGGTCGGCAGACGCGCTGCTGACGACGGCATCGGCGATCGGGCGCTCGGACCACGTGAGCGTGATCCGCCCTGATGGTGAAACCGTGGCCGGCGAGGTCCGCGGCACCGATCGCGGCACCGATCTGGCGGTGATTTCCTGCCCGGCGGCGCAGCTCGCGCTGCCGGCATGGCGCGGCGAACCCGCGCCGCGGGTCGGCGACGTGGTCTTCGCCGTTGGCCGCGACGGATCGGGACGCGTCCATGCGAGCTTCGGTCACGTCGGTGCCGCGGCCGGCCCGTGGCGAACCTGGCGCGGCGGTGACGTCGACCGGTTGCTCCGACTCGACGGTGGACTGTATCCGGGCCTGAACGGCGCGCCGGTGGCCGACGTGGACGGCCGGGTACTCGGCATCGCCAGTGCCTGGCTGTCGCGTCATCACGGCGTGGTACTGCCGATCGCAACGCTCGAGCGGGTCGGCGCCGCGCTGCTCGCAGACGGACGGGTCGTGCATGGCTACCTCGGCGTCGCGATCCAGCCTGTCGCCCTGTCGCCGGCGATGCGCACGGCGCTGCGCGAAGCGGGCGATGCGCACGGTGCCGCCGACGGATACGCTGCCGGCCCCCGCGACGACGGCGGCGTCGGCAGCGCGGGTTCGGGCCTGCTCGTGACCGGGATCGGCGACGATACCCCTGCAGCGAAAGCGGGCGTGCTGGTCGGCGATATCCTCGTCGCCGCCGCAGGCCGCCCGCTGCCCGACGTCGAATCGTTGCGGGCGAAACTTACCGGGATGCGGGCCGGCAGTCGCGTCCCGTTCCGGATCGTCCGCGGTGGACGACTGCAGACAGTGGAGATCGAGGTGATGGAACGCCCCACGCGTTCGCACTGCTAATGTGGTGAAGGAGAGATTCACCACACTAGTGGCCCGCCTCGATGCCATCTGCTCGTGAGACGGGACGCTAGTGTTCGACCCGTCGAATCGCGCCGCAACCCTGGGACGGGACCCTGGTGTCCGACCCGTCGAACCGCGCCGCAACCCTGGGCCGGGTCCAGGTGCTGGTCCACGTGTCGGGCCGGATCGCGGCGCCGGTCCGCATCTCGGGACCGATCCCGGTGCCGGTACGCAGCGTCCAGGCGCCGGGCGGAATCCGGTGCCGGGACGGGTCCGCGTGCTCGCCCGCTCGCGCCGGACCGCCGAAGCCGTAGCCGCGACACTGGCCGCTGCCGACCTCGCCGCCAGCGGTGCGACATTCGGCGACGGGCCAGGTCTGATCGCGGGCGAAGCGCCGGAGTCGGTCCCGGACCTGCTCGTGCTGGTCGAACCGGCCGCGGCCGACAGTGCGCTGGCGACGCGGGCGCTGCCGGCGACGACGGCCCTGCTGCTGCTGGTCGACGGCGACCCGCCGCCGCCGTCAGACCTGTCGCGGCCGTTCGGCTGGCTGCCGCTCGACAGCG
>JBEVJQ010000022.1:0-6361 GCA_040510055.1 Burkholderiaceae bacterium
GTTCCGACCGCCGCGGCGGTCGACGGCGGCGTCGCGGGTGGTTTGGTCCGCGGTGCGGCCGCGGGCATTTTGGTCGCCGGCGGGGGCGCGGGCCGTGTGGTCGCGGGCGCAGTCGGCGATGGTGTCGTCACCCGCGGGGTCGCCGATGGTGTCGTCACCGGCGGGGTCGCGGGCGGCTTCGTTGCCGATGAGGCCGCGGGCGGGGTCGCCGGCGGTAACGCCGGCGCGGGCGCTTCACCGGCCGGTGCCGGCGCAGCCAGACGCTCCTCCGGGGCGATGACCGGGATCGTCCCTTCGCGGGTCGGCGCCGGTCTCGGCGGCTCCGACCAGGCGGTCCGCTGCCGCCGCAGGTTCCAGCCGACAGCACAGAGGATCACGATCAGCGCGGCGACCAGGACAGCGGCGAATGCCGACAACCGGCGTTCGCGCTCGACGGCGGGATCGTGGTCGTCGTCGGGCAATTCCTGCAGGGACCAGGATGGCATCCTCGCCCGATTTCGCGCCATCGAAACTCCCAACCGCCGTTCGTGTCCCACGCGCTCGCGACATGGTCCCGCCGCAGCCCGCGGCCGACGGACCGGAGCGCCCCGGGACCAGTATTGCATCATCGCCCCCGGCCCTGCGAACCGGTCTGGGCCGCCGCGTGGTACGCGACCGGCGCAGAATCGGGGGTCCGGCGCCCCGCCCGACGTCCGGGTCCGACGTCGCTCGACTGCGGGCTCGCCCCGCGACAACGCTTGGAAGGAGAACGACCGATGACCCAGCTTCCGCTCAAGGTCCCCTCATTGCTGCGAAACCAATGTCTCATCGGAGGTGAGTGGATAGACGCGGATTCGCGCCGGACCGTTGCGGTCCGCAATCCGGCGACCGGTGAGACCATCGCCGCCGTCCCGCAGCTCGGCGCGGCCGAGACCACGCGCGCGATCGATGCGGCCGCGGCAGCGTTGCCGGCGTGGCGCGCGCGCACGGCAGACAACCGGGCGCAGCTGATGCGCAGCTGGTTCGACCTGATGATGGCCAACCAGGAAGACCTCGCCGTACTGATGACCTGCGAGCAGGGCAAGCCGCTGAGCGAAGCGCGCGGCGAGATCGTCTACGCGGCCTCGTTCATCGAGTGGTTCGCCGAGGAAGGCAAGCGAATCTATGGCGAGGTCATCCCGTCGCCATGGCCGGACCGGCGGATCATCGCGGTTCGCGAACCGGTGGGAGTCTGTGCTGCCATCACGCCGTGGAACTTCCCGGCAGCGATGATCACGCGCAAGGTCGGCCCGGCGCTCGCTGCCGGTTGCACCATCATCGTCAAGCCGGCGACGCTGACGCCGCTGTCGGCATTGGCCATGGCCGAACTGGCGCAACGGGCCGGTATCCCGGCCGGGGTCATCAATGTCGTCACCGGCCCCTCGGCGCCGATCGGCGAGACCCTGACGGCCAGCCCCGTGGTCCGCAAGCTCACGTTCACGGGGTCGACCGCCGTCGGCCGCGTGCTCGCAGCGCAATGCGCGCCGACGCTCAAGCGGATGTCGCTCGAACTCGGCGGCAATGCCCCGTTCCTGGTGTTCGACGATGCCGATGTCGATGCTGCCGTAGAGGGTGCGATCGCCTCGAAGTACCGCAATACCGGCCAGACCTGCGTCTGCGCCAACCGCATCCTCGTTCAGAGCGGAATCCACGACGCGTTCGCGGCCAAGCTCGGTCAGGCCGTGGCCAAGATGAAGGTCGGCAACGGCCTCGAGGACGGCGTCGTCCAGGGGCCGCTGATCGACGAGGCGGCGCTCGCCAAGGTCGAGGAACTGCTCGGCGATGCGACCGCCCTGGGTGCGAAGGTCGTCGTCGGCGGCCGGCGGCACGCCCTTGGCGGGACGTTCTACGAACCGACGATCATCTCCGATGTCGATGCCCGGATGCGGATCGCGCACGAGGAGGTGTTCGGACCGGTCGCACCGCTGATGCGTTTCACGACCGAGGCCGAGGCGATCGAACTGGCCAACGCCACCGAGTTCGGGCTGGCGTCGTATTTCTACTCGCGCGACATCGGCCGCGTCTGGCGCGTGGCGGCGGCCCTCGAAGCCGGCATCGTCGGGATCAACACCGGGATCATCTCGACGGCGGTGGCGCCGTTCGGCGGCGTCAAGCAATCGGGACTCGGCCGCGAGGGCTCGAGCCACGGAATCGACGAATACGTCGACGTCAAGTACCTGTGCATGGGCGGGCTCGGCTGACGAGGATCTGTTCCTCGGCCGAAGCGCAGCGCGTCGGGCGGCGCTTCGGTCGGGGACGTCACGCCTTCTTCGCCGGCCCGCCGAACAGCGGATGGATGGAGCTGTGCTTGGCGTCGAAGACCTCGAGCCCTTCATCGATCTGCAGCGTCACCCCGATGAAGTGCTCGGCCATCGGCGGATCGAGATGGCCGCGCACGGCGGCGAGCACCGCGTCGCCGACGCGGCGATGGACCGCCTCGCTGCGGCCGCGCGCCATTCGCAGGTTCAGGTAGACGAAGTCGTACGGCCGCTTGCCGTCGGCCACGGCGTGATGGGCTGCCGGGAACGCCAGCACGCGGGTGCCGCCGGTGGGAAAGACCTGCTTGCCATCGTCGTCGCGCACGGCGAGCATCGCGTCGGCCGCCGAGCGGCACAGCGCGCCGAGGTCGACCTTGTCCTCGAGCGTGCGGGTATAGAGAATCACGAGATGAGGCATGACATCGGCTCCGGCGACGAACGATCAGTCGCGATCGGACGATCGTAACCGGTCCGCAACGGGCTGCAGCACTTCGCCGGCCTGCGCATGTTCGGGCGCTGCGGGCAGCGCCGGTCGTTGTCGCAGCGCGCCGAGCACGCCCGCTATCAGCAGTCCGATGCCGACGGCCGTCAACGGCTCGGGCCAGCGGCCGCGATAGAGATAGGTGTAGGCCAGCGCCGACAAGGTCTCGAACACGATCAACTGGCCGACGAGAACCGAAGGCAGGCGCTGGCTGGCTTCGTTCCAGCACAGCGTACCGAGCCACGACGCGGTGAAGCCGATGATCACCATCAAGCCGACGAACACCAGCGGCCGCGGTCCGGCTGGCGCTTCGACCCCGGTGCCGGTGGCGCCATACCAGGCCAGCAATCCGAGGTACGCGACCAGCGCCAGCGGCAGCGTCGCCACGCCCTGGGCCGTCGCCCAGATCCGTGGCTGGCGATCGGGGTGGGCCCGCAGCCAGTCGGCGTTGCGCAGCGGGTACCAGGTCCAGCAGGCGACCGCCGCGATGGCAAGCAGCGCGCCGCTGGCATAGCGGCCGATGTCGGCCCCGGCTGTCGCCTGCAGGCGCTGCCACTCGGCATGATTGACGCAACCGATGCCGGCGAGGATCGCCGCCAGCGGCAGCGCGAGCCGGCGCCAGGCGATCCGGCCATCGCGGCCGGCATCGCGCCAGTTGGCGGCGATCGCGATCACCACCGGCAGCGTCCCGATGATCATCGTCGGCAACGGTCCGCCGGCGCGCTGGATCGCCGCCGCCAGGCAGAGGTAGTAGACGAGGTTGCCGATCGCCGCCAGCTCGAGCGCAGCCAGCCAATCGCTTCGGGTCAGCCGCGCAAGCGCCCGGCGGTCGAACCAGCCGAGGGCGAGTGCGATCAGCCCGAACGTGAGGTAGCGTCCGGCCGATTGCAGCGCTGCCGGGTAGTCGGGCAGCAGCTGCGGCGACAGGAACACGATCCCCCACATCAGGCCGGCGACCAGCGCGAACAGGGTGCCGGCAAGCATCGTCGACGCCTCGAGGTCTAGCGTTCGTCATAATGCGGGCCATGGAGCGCATCGCCGGAGGCAACCAGCATGGCCAGAGGACCGCAGGAGCACGGAATCCGGGCGTCGCACCCGCCGCTGGGCACGGACGGGCCCGATGGCGACGCCCCGGACCGACCGGGACAGGATCCGACCACCGGGTTCATTCCGGTGCCCGAAATGATACGGCAGCTCGCGGTTGCACAGCCGGCCACCACCGCCGTCATCTGCGGCCGCCAGCGGCTCGACTACGGCGGACTCGAGAGCGAGACGGTCCGGATCGCGACCTGGTTGCTGGCCACGGGCCATCGCCACGGCGATCGCATCGCGCTGCTGGCGTCCCCGTCGGTGGCCTATGTCACCGCGTTCGTCGCCGCCTTGCGTGCCGGCCTGGTTGCCGTTCCGCTGGCGCCCTCGGCGACGCCCGAAGCGCTGCTCGCGATGATCGCCGATGCCGGTGCCAAGACCGTGTTCGCCGACGTCGCCGGTTGTGCGTTGCTCGGTCTCGAACCGCGGCCGGGGCTGGGCCTCGTGCTCCTCGGCAGGACAGCGGAACTCGACGAGTCGGTCGCGGGCGCGGCACGCGATGGCAGCGCTGCTGCCCGGCTGGGGCCGCTGGAGATCGGGCCGCAGGCGCCGTTCAACATCATCTACTCGTCGGGAACGACCGGCACGCCGAAGGGAATCGTCCAGCCGCACGGCATGCGCTGGTCGCACGTCGATCGCGCCCGGCTGTCCGATTACGGGCCCGGCTGCGTGACGCTGCTGTCGACGCCGCTGTATTCGAACACCACGCTGGTCTCTTTCTTCCCCACGATCGCGCTCGGCGGCACGGTGGTGCTGATGGACCGGTTCGACAGCCGTCGCTTCCTGGAACTGGCCCAGGAACACCGGCCGACCCACGCGATGCTGGTCCCGGTCCAATACCGCCGGCTGATGGACGAATCGTCGTTCGATCGCTTCGACCTCGGCAGCTTTCGCCAGAAGTTCTGCACCAGTGCGCCATTCGCCGCCGGACTGAAGCGCGAGGTGCTCGACCGCTGGCCCGGGGGCCTGACCGAGTACTACGGGATGACCGAAGGCGGCGGGACCTGCATGCTCAAGGCACACCTGCACCCGGACAAGCTGCACACCGTCGGGCAGCCCGTTCCCGGACACGACATCCGACTGGTCGACGATGCCGGCCACGCAGTCGGCCGCGGCGAAGCCGGCGAGGTCGTCGGCCGCAGTCCGGCGATGATGCTGGGCTACCACAACCGCGTCGCGCAGACTCGCGAGACCGAGTGGTTCGATGCCGCCGGTCATCGCTTCATCCGCACCGGAGACGTCGGTCGCTTCGACGATGACGGCTTCCTGGTGTTGATGGACCGCAAGAAGGACATGATCATTTCCGGCGGCTTCAACATCTATCCGAGCGACCTCGAGCTGGTGCTTTCGACGCACCCGGAAGTGGCCGAGGCAGCGGTCGTCGGTGTCCCGTCCGACCGCTGGGGAGAGACACCAGTGGCGTGGGTGGTGCTGCGCGGGGCCGAACCGGCCGCGGCGAGCGGCGAGCAAGCACAAGGGCCGCAGCAGGCGGGCGGCGAGCAGGCACCAGGGCAGCAGGGGCGCGACGAGCAGCGGGCCGAGCCGCAAGCGAGCCCCGATCAGGTTCCCGACCCGCAGGGGCGCGCTGCCGCGATTCGCGACTGGGTCAACGCCAAGGTCGGAAAGACCCAGCGCCTGGCAGACCTGGTCGTCGTCGAAGCGCTGCCCCGCGGCACGATCGGCAAGGTCCTGAAGCGCGAACTGCGCGACAGCTATGGTCAGGCGGGGGCCCCGGGGCCGCCGTGATCGTCGTCGATGCGGAGCGTTGCGCCGAGGCGCTGCCGTTCGACGAACTGATCGCGGCACTGGCCCGGCAGTTCCGGACCGGCTGCCGGATGCCGGATCGCCACGTCCACGAGATCGGACCGGCGCCCGACGAACCGCAGGCGCAAGGGGGGACAGTTCTGATCATGCCGGCCTGGAACGAGGGCGGCCTGCTCGGCATCAAGACCGTCAACGTCTACCCGGGCAATGCGCAGCGTGGGTTACCCGGCTTGCATGCGACCTATGCCTTGTTCGACGCCGAATCCGGCGTGCCACTGGCCCTGCTCGACGGCAACGTCATTACGATCCGGCGCACGGCCGCGACCTCGGCCCTGGCTGCGAGCCGGCTACTGGCGCCGGCCTATCGCAGCGGCGGCGAGGCTGTCGATCTCTGCATCGTCGGCGCAGGTCGCGTGGCACGGTGGTTGCCGCAGGCGTTTGCCGCAGTCGCGCGACTGGGACGGGTCACGGTCTGGAACCGTCGTTCCGAAGGGGCACGGGCACTGGCCGCGGCGTGGCGCAACGACGGACTGGCGGCGACTGCGATCGAGGCAGTCGACGATCTGGAAGCAGCGGTCCGCGTCGCGACCCTCGTCAGCTGCGCCACGCTGGCCACCGAACCGCTGGTCCGCGCCGAGTGGCTGGGACCTGACAGCCACCTCGACCTGATCGGCAGCTTCGCGCCCGGGATGCGCGAGGCCACGAGTGATTGCTTCGCCGCGGCCGACGTCTGGATCGACGTCGCCGAAGC
>JBEVJQ010000023.1:0-6222 GCA_040510055.1 Burkholderiaceae bacterium
TGCCGACCAGCATTCGGCGCTGGGCCGTCGACCTCGACCGCGACGGCCGGATCGACTTGTCGGCCAGCGTCGCCGACGCCGCCGGGAGCATCGCCCACTTCCTCCACGAACACGGCTGGAACGAAGGCCAGGCGACGCACTACGGGACCGTGATCGCCGATCCGACGGCCGTCGCCGACATCGTCGCCGCGGGGCCGAAGCCGACACTGACCATCGACCAGATGTTCGATCGCGGCATCCGGGCCGCCGAGGAAGTGCCGGTCGCGGAGAAACTCGTCCTGGTCGACCTGCCGGAAGGTGACGCCCCCACGCGCTACGTCCTCGGGACCGACAACTTCTATGCGATCACGCGCTACAACCGTTCGTATTTCTACGCGATGTCGGTGATTGAACTCGCGCAGGCCATCCGTGCGCGTCTCGAAGGCCCGGCGGTCGACGGCGGCGACGCCGCCGCCCACGACGAGCGGCGCGGCCGGCGGACCGGTCCCGTGGCGACGGCCCGGTGACCGAACGCCGCGGGCGCCGCGTTACGGCGCGCGTTTCGTCGGCTAGCAGCGAACGCGGCACGGGCCGCGCAGCCGGGGCCGTGGGCGCCGGGGCCGTGGGTACCGGGACCGCCGGAACCGGAGCCGCGGGTGCCGGGGCCATCGTTGGCGAGGTCACCGACGCCGGAGCGATCGGTGCCGGCACCATCGTCGAGCGGATCTACGCGATCTCGCCGTCGGGCGCGCTCGGCGACCGGGCCCGCGTCGAACGCGCCATGGCCAACCTCGGCCATGCCGGCTTTCCGGTCACGCTCGATCGGGCAGCGCTGTCGATCTACCAGCGCTTCGCAGGATCCGATGCAACGCGGGCCGCTGCGTTCCAGCGTGCGGCCGCGTCGCGGGCCGGGATCGTGATGGCCACGCGCGGCGGCTACGGTCTCGTGCGAATCCTCGATCGCCTCGACTTCGATTCGCTCGCCGCCAGCGGCAAGCGCTGGATCGGACTGTCGGACTTCACCGCCTTCCACCTGGCGATGCTGGCGCGAACACGCGCGACGACCTGGTCAGGCCCCTGTCTTGCCGCCGGCTTCGGCGCCGAGACACTGGCCGACGTCGACCCGACCACGGTCGGAACTTTCACCGACTGCATGACCGGTCGCCTCGAGGCATTGGGATTCGAGTGCACCGGCCCGCGCGGCTTCGAGGCCGAAGGCACGCTCTGGGGCGGCAATCTGGCGATGATCTGCGCCT
Organism: Burkholderiaceae bacterium; assembly: GCA_040510055.1. GTDB lineage: Bacteria > Pseudomonadota > Gammaproteobacteria > Burkholderiales > Burkholderiaceae_E > Lautropia. The sequence continues at coordinate 1,236 of JBEVJQ010000023.1, forward strand.
TGCTCGGCACTCCCTGGTTCCCGGCGGTCCGCGGTGGCATCCTGTTCATCGAGGACACCGCCGAGCATCCGTACCGAATCGAGCGGATGCTGCTGCAACTGCTGCACGCCGGCGTGCTCGATCGCCAGAAGGCGATCGTGTTCGGACAGTTCGACGACTATCGTCTGGCCGAGCACGACCGCGGCTTCGATCTGCCGGTCGTGATTGCCCGCCTGAAGCGTCAGACCAAGGCCGCCATCATCACCGGCCTGCCCTTCGGCCATGGATCGCCCTGCGTGACCTTGCCGCACGGCGCGCGCGTGGGAATCGCCGTCGACGGACGGATCTGTTACCTGGTCTATCCGCACCGGCACTGAGCCGAAGATCGACGCGGTGCGCTTGCGAGCACGTGCCGGCGTCCCCCGTCAACCGTCAACCGTCAACCGTCAACCGGGAAACACTCCGGTCGACAGGTACCGATCACCGCGATCGCAGACGACGAAGACGATCGTCGCGGGAACCGGGTCGACGGCGGCTGCGTGTTGTTCGCGCCAGCGCTCGGCCACCCGCAGCGCGATCACGCAGGCGCCAGCCGCGGAGATTCCGCAGAACAGCCCCTCCTCGGCCGCCAGCCGGCGCGCCATGTTCTCGGCTTCCAGCTGGCTCACGGGCTCGATGCGGTCGACGCGCGCATGGCGATAGATCCTCGGCAGATAGTCGACCGGCCACTTGCGGATGCCCGGGATCTGCGATCCCTCGGATGGCTCGGCGCCGATGATCTCGACCGACTCGCGCTGCTCCTTGAGGAAGCGCGAAACGCCGGTGATGGTTCCGGTCGTGCCCATCGCCGAAACGAAATGGGTGATCTCGCCGCCTGTGTCGGTCCAGATCTCCGGCCCCGTGGTCTCGTAGTGGGCGATCCAGTTGTCGTCGTTGCCGAACTGGTCGAGCACCCGGCCGCGCCCCTGCGACTGCATTCGCTCGGCGAGGTCGCGCGCCCCCTCCATCCCGGTCTCCTTCGGCACGAGGACCAGCTCGGCACCGTAGGCCTTCATCGTGGCGCGGCGCTCGAGCGACTGGTTGTCCGGCATCACGAGCACCATCCGGTAACCCTTGATCGCCGCGGCCATCGCCAGCGCGATCCCGGTGTTGCCCGACGTCGCCTCGATCAACGTGTCGCCAGGATGGATCTCGCGGCGCCGCTCGGCCCTTTCGATCATCGACAATGCCGGCCGGTCCTTGACTGAACCCGCGGGGTTGTTGCCCTCGAGCTTGCCGAGGACGACGATCGCGCGCTCGGCGAGCACGGCCGGCACCACGCGCGCCAGCCGAATGAGCGGTGTCCGCCCGATCGTGGCCGCGATCCCAGGATAGTCGCGCATCGGTGGCCTCAGGCGAATCTGCTCAATCGGACCGCAATGGACGCCTCAATGGGAGACGGCCTTGGCACCGGGCAGCGGCGTCACGCCCGGTTGGTCGAGTTCGAGGATCGCGCGGCGCAGCGCCTCGATCGCCGCTGTCCGGGTGAAACTCTTGCGCCAGCAAAGGACCACGCGGCGCGTCGGCGGCGGCGGCTGGAACGGCACATAGGACAGCAGCCGGTCCTCGTGACGGCCGTCGATCAGCATGCCGGCCGGCATCGCCGTCCAGGGCAGCACGGTTATGCCGATCCCGGCAGCCACCATGTGTCGGATCGTCTCCAGCGACGAGCCCTCGAATGTCTTCTGGATCCCGGCACTGGACTGGGAGAACCGCGACAGCTCCGGACAGACCTCGAGCACCTGGTCCCGAAAACAGTGTCCGGCACCCAGCAGCAGCATGTTCTCTTCCTTCAGTTCGACCGACTTCACCTGCTTGCGCTTGGCCCACGAGTGCGCCTTGGCGACGGCGACGACGAACGGCTCATCGTAGACGGCGTGGGTGACGAATCCGTGATCGGGGAACGGCTCGGCCAGCACCGCGACATCGATCTCGCCGAGCCGCAGTAGTTCGATCAGTTTGATCGTCAGGTGCTCGTGCAGCAGCAACGGCATCTTCGCGGCGTCGTCGATGATCTTCGGCACCAGCAGCGGCAACAGGTACGGCCCGATGGTGTGGATGACGCCGACGCGCAGCGCACCGATCAGCGGATCCTTTCCCTGGCGGGCGATCTCCTTGATCGCCGACGACTCCTCGAGCACGCGCTGGGCCTGCTCGACGACCTGGGTGCCGACCGGGGTGATGCTGACCTCGCTGCTGCCGCGTTCGAACAACTGGACACCCAGTTCGTCTTCGAGTTTCTTGATCGCGACCGACAGCGTCGGCTGGCTCACGAAACAGGCCTCGGCAGCGCGGCCGAAGTGGCGCTCGCGAGCAACTGCAACGATGTCTTTCCGTTCCGGCCAAGTCATAGATGGATTCTATCAGCGTGCGGACTCTCCATGTCCTCGGGCGCCAATTCGGCCTCGTTTGGCCGCGCGCCGGCCCGGCGGACGAGACCGATGGGTGAAACCACCCACTGAGATGCCGGCGCAATTTGGGTACTTCCTTCGACGCGCGATCGCGGCTCGCCGCGTAGCTTGTACCCGCGGGTCGACCCGCGAGCACAGCGGACGGAGGACGCCATGGCCGAAAATTCAAGCAGCACGACCGATCGGGCTCGAGCCTTGACGGCACGAGCGCCAGCCGGCGACGCGGCGCGTCGGGCGTTGCTGGCCACCCTGCCGGTGGTCGAGCGCCGCCTCGGGCTCGCCGGCATTGCTACCACCGTGCTCGAGGGCGGCAACGGCCCACCGATCGTCCTGCTCCACGGGCCGGGGGCTCATGCTGCCCACTGGATGCGCATGATCCCGGCGCTCGTGACCACCCATCACGTGATCGCTCCCGACCTCCCCGGCCACGGCGCCTCGGCGATCGAAGCCGGACGACTCGACGTCGAGCGCGTACTCGGATGGCTAGGCGAGCTGCTCGACCAGACCTGCGCCGCACCGCCGGTGCTCGTCGGCCAGTTGCTGGGCGGCGCGATCGCGGCGCGATTCGCGAGCCGACACGGCGCCCGGCTGAGCCGCCTGGTGCTGATCGACACGTTCGGGCTTCAGCCGTTCCAGCCGACGCCGGAATTCGGACGGGCACTGAACGACATGCTCGCGCGGCCGACCGAGCAGACCCACGACAACCTGTGGCGCAAGTGCGCGTTCGATCTCGACGCGTTGCGCCGAAGCATGGGCCAGAGCTGGGAGCCGTTTGCAGCCTACAACCTCGACCGCGTCAGCACGCCAGCAGTGCAAGCGGCGCTGCAAGCGCTGATGCAGCACTTCGGTCCGGCCATCGAGCCTGCCGAGCTCGACCGTATCGGCGTACCGACCACGCTGATCTGGGGCCGCCACGACCTCGCCACGCCGTTGGCGGCAGCCGAGGCCGCTGGTCGCCGCTACGGCTGGCCGTTGCACGTGATCGAGAAAGCGAACGACGATCCGCCGGTCGAGCAGCCCGAAGCGGTGTTGCGCGCGATCCGCGAAGCAATCTCGGAGGAAACGCAATGACCCGGTACGACGCCATCGTGGTGGGCGCCCGCTGCGCGGGCGCTCCGATCGCGATGCTTCTTGCCCGCAAGGGTTACAAGGTGCTCGTCGTCGACCGCGCGAGTTTCCCGAGCGACACGATCTCCACGCACCTGGTTCATCCGCCAGGGGTGGCCGCGCTCGAGCGCTGGGACCTGCTCGACCGCCTCGTGGCGACCAGGTGCCCGCCCATCGATACCTACTCGTTCGACTTCGGACCGTTCACGATCACAGGGGCGCCGGGGACCGACGAGACCCCGGTCGCGTACGGCCCGCGGCGCACCGTGCTGGACAAGCTGCTCGTCGACGCCGCGTCCGAGGCGGGAGCCGAGGTGCGGCAGGCGTTCACGGTCGAAGCGCTCGTCAGCGACGACGATGGATGCGTCACCGGCATTCGCGGCCACGCAAACGGTGGCCAGACCGTTTCCGAGCACGCTCGCGTGGTCATCGGAGCGGATGGCCGGCACTCGCTCGTTGCTCGAACAGTCAAGCCCGAGCAGTACAACGAGAAACCGCAACTGTGCTGTGGGTACTACAGCTACTGGAGCGGGCTGCCGATGAATGGCCGGTTCGAAGCCTATGTTCGCCCCCACCGAGCGTTCGCGGCGTGGCCGACACACGACGACCTGACGCTGGTGATCGTCGGCTGGCCGTCGGCCGAGTTCGCAGCCAACAAGGACGACATCGAACGCAACTACCTGCAGATGTTCGAACTGGCGCCAGCGTTTGCCGAGCGTGTACGGACGGCCAATCGCGAAGCGCGCTTCTTCGGCACCAGGGTACCGAACTACTTCCGCAAGCCGTTCGGGCCGGGCTGGGCGCTGGTGGGCGATGCCGGCTACAACAAGGACTTCATCACGGCCCAAGGCATCCAGGACGCCTTTCGCGATGCGCAGCTATGCGCGACCGCAGTCGACCAGGCGTTCTCGGGCGCCCGATCCATCGCTGCCGCAATGGGCGCATACCAGTCCGCTCGCGACCAGCACGTCACGGCAATGTACGAGTTCACCTGCGACTTCGCGACCCTCGAGCCCCCGCCCCCTGAACTGCAGCAACTGCTGTCGGCCGTACACGGCAATCAGGAAGCGATGGACGGGTTCGCGCGCGTCAACGCCGGCGTGACCTCGCCAGCCGAGTTCTTCGGCGAGGAAAACGTCGCACGGATCACCGCCGCGGCAGAGCGGCGCGGGCGCGCTGCGGAAGGCCGAGAAGCTCGTCAGCCCGGACCACCAGCGCGGCCGTGACCCGCTACGTGCGCGTCGATCTCGTGCGCGCCCGATCGGCCGGCAACGAGCCCCCGCCGCTCCCTGCTGCCGGCCCGCCCCGCGCCGCTGCCATCGCGCGCAATTGCTCACCGATCTCGGCGCTTGCAATGAACGCTTCGAGCGGGACCTGGTAGCGCCGCCGCCAGTTCGGATACTCGTCGGACGTGGTCGGGACGTTGACCGGCTCGGACTCGCCGGTGAGGT